>NZ_JBICMS010000093.1:0-16488 GCF_043106615.1 Pseudomonas sp. CJQ_9
GTTCGCGCTCGATGCCATACAGTTTGTTGATCATCGTCAGCGCAACATCGGCGCGTCCGGTTTTGCCTTTTGGCTGCACCTTCTGCGCCTCGACAAATTTGCGGCGGACATGCGCCATACACGCCAACCGTTCCACGCCAGACTGCAGCGCCAACGCGTTATAGCCAGCGTAATCGTCCGTCATGACATACCCGCGATAACTTTCCAGCAGACGCAACGGCACTTCCTGCGCTCGACTGGCGCTGTAGTCGAACAGTACGACTTTTCGATCAGGCGGCCCGCTGACTTGCACCCACATCCAGGATTGGCTGGTCGGATCTCGATCCGGCTCTTTCAGTACCTGGACACGGATTTCATCGCAATGGATGACCGGACTTTCCAGCAATCGCTCACGCATCAGATTCAGCAGGGGCTGAACATGTTCGCTGCATGGGATAATCCAGCGCGCCAGTGTCTGTCGTGGAATGTCGATCCCGTGCCGACTCAGGACACTTTCAAAACGGTGCAGCGGCAAGCCATCAACATACTTGGTGGTCAGCAACATCGCCAACACACTAGGGCTGGCCATGCTCTTCTCGATCAGTTGAGCCGGTTTGCCTGCCGTGATCGGCGCAATTTCACAACTCCGGCAGCCGTAGACCTTACGGACATGTTTGAGCACGCGGATCTGCATCGGCACGATATCCAGTTGCTCACTGATTTCCTCGCCGATCTCATGCTTGCGGCAACCGCAGGTACAGGTCAGTTCGTGTTCAGGCAGTTCGTGGATGACTTCGATACGCGGCAGATCAGCTGAGAGTGGCTTGCGTTTTCCCCGGCGTGGCGCTGGCGTGACGACTTCTTCATCCGGCGTCTCCACCGTCAACAGAGGTTCGCTTTCTGCCTCGTTTAACATCGCCAGTTGCGGCGTGTTGGGGTCGATGGCCTGCTCGGACTTGCGGCCGAAAAGACGATCGCGCAGCAACTTGATCTGTTCTTTCAGATCAACGATGTGAGTGGCGTAGGCTTCTTTGATTTCCTGCTCACGCGAACGTGCTGCGTATGCCTCAAGGAGCATTTTCTTGAACAGGACAGGGTCATCGGGAAGGTCATCGGGCATGGAATTCATGCCGAGGTTTATCCCGATTCAGGCAACGAAACGAGGAGTCAACACCTGATGCGGACGGTTGCGCCAGAGGTCGAAGCCGTCGAGTAGCCAGTTCAGTTCCTGGACAGTCAGAACAATGGCTTCGTCAGTGGCGTCGGGCGCAGTTTTGAAACGTTCGGATTCCAGGCGCTTGAGCCAGAGGCACAAACCGTTGCGCTCCCAAAAGTTTCACGCGATTGCGCGGCTTGTTGAGGAACACGAGAAGCACCGGATCGAATACCGCCACTTTGATGTCCAGTTCGACCAAGGCGGCGAGGTCATCGATGGATTTTCGGAAGTCGACAGGCTTGGGGTAGAGATAGACTTTTTCGACTTGGCGTCGGGTCGCATCATGGTCGGCGAGCTACAGAAAGAAATCGGGAGCACAGCATCGGAGATCAGATAAGCGCTTTGAATATGGGGTTCATGGAGCGCTTACAATTAATCTTGCTAATCGGTTTGCCAGTGTTGCGGTCAAAAATTGGTATTGATCTGATATTAGTCTCTTGGGGGGCCAGTCCGTTTTTTATCATTTCAATAACGAGGAGACACCTGTAAAGTTATTGTGCGACTGAAACCCATCCCATGCAGTTCCCCCCATAAAAGCTAACGCCCGCGCAAGAGGCGCGAGCTCGCAAGCGCCCTAATTGACGTGCTTATCAGAAACACATTAGGCACCATGTAAAACCGCACTGATGAAAGATTCCATTTCTTTTGGAAATTGATACTCAAGCCACATAAAGAAATTTCCAGCGACCAAGTAGTACGATGCAAACAAGAAAAATGATATGAGAATTATATTATCCCAAAAGCCAGCATATCTCCTAGTCTGCTTCGCAATCCAAGGCTCTTGCTCTTCTTCTGAAACTATATATCTACCCATAACCGCAAAGTAAGTCGTTGATAAACTCAGGCGAATCATAGAAAAGAAGAGCAATAGAACTCCTATCAAATGAAAAATAAACCACTTGAAATCCAATATAGTAAAATAGCCCCTAAGCCCTAAAAGGCCGTACTGCTTTATTAATTGCTGGCTGAACTTTAAGTTTTCAGGTGCGAAATTTGGCGTCATTGCTTTGTTTACAACATGAAACGTTGCAATAAAAAACACTCCATAGAAAACTAAATTTGCAACCCATCGCCAGCCATAAAAATTTCCTTTAAATAAACCCCGAACAATACCACCCGACCAGAGGGAAATAACAAACACCGTCGCATAGTAAAGAGCGTTAAGTATTTCCAGGCGGTTGAATAAATATATGGTTCCTGCCACCAGTAAAACAAAGCCTATGACAAACATTAAGCCGTCACCGCTTGACGATGAGTTTGCATGGCTGGCTGTCGGCTTTACAATGTTGTTAACCGTCACTGAGGTTATTGTAGTATTGCTGTGACTTGCTCCCTGATATTTATTCTGCTTGAAGGAGTCGATAATAAGCCCTAAGACCAATCCTAGGATCGTCATGAATAGCGATATGTATATATCTACTTCTTTTGACTTGAGTATCTCTAAGAATTCCATCGTTAAACTCAATATATCCCTGCATTTCTAACTACAACTAGACACCAACTGGCGCATAATTCCTTGGACGGGCGTAGTGTATAACATTCCTTGTTCTTTTGGCTATCCGTGTCTAGGCTGCGGCTTTCAGAGTGCCAATCAGCGTATAAGGAAATTCTACGCCATGGATGAGCAGCCGCGTCTGCTCGACTAAACGTGGGGGGCAAATTCGCTTAGGACACTACTCGATTCTCACAGAGCGTGTCTATTGCAGGAGGGTTACGCCGTGCGGCAGAAATAGATCTACAGAGGTCGAGGTGGCTTATGCGAATTTCGCAGAGTGTGCCTGGGTCGTTACCAGTACTCATCACCAGACATCACCTGCTCTGATGCTGACCGTCAGCTTTTGGTGGCGTAGCTCCTGAGGCTAAAAGCCTCAGAGTGAAATGTGACCGCGACAGTCTTAGATGAGCCCGCGCCTCGTGAAATTGGGCTTTCGGTATTCCAATTGGTATTCCAAAACCACTTTTTAAACTTTTTTTCAACCTAAGTAATAGCTTAGCCAATCAATTCAGATTACCCCGGCCCACCGAGTTCCAAAAAAAAGGCGTCCCCCGGGGGTAATACCAGTCAATTAAGCCTTAGTGGCAGCCATTGGGCTGCCAGCTCACACAGGTACCGCGCAAAGCTCGAGGCCTGCACTACTTCTGTGAGTGCCCGGCTTGCCGGCGATGGGCCGCAAAGCGGCCCCAATCGCTTAACTGACCGACATTACCCCGGGCCTCTTTTTGTGCCCGTGGATGGCTGGTCCGGGTCCAAAAGATCAGATTTAAGCCCTTCCGCGTAGGACGCTTCCCAAACATACTCCCTGCGCCTGTTTTCCGTTGCAGCCTCTAGGTCAGAGCTCTAGGCTCGGTAAGTCGTTACCCATCAACGACCGGCTTTGACAGGCCGCAACGATACACAGCGCGCATAACCGTTAATGGCGGTTGTGCATGGGGCACGCTCGCGTGCGCCGGTTTCTGTGTTCGCCGGTCTGTCAACCCATGCACAGCTGCCACCATTCCGTTTGACAGCGGGTTGGCGGTAGCCACTATCGAGAACACAGTCCAATGCTAAAAATCGTCCCCGACCCACCCCATCTCCCCCACTCCCTGGAAGACACCATCATGCTCGCAACCGACTACGCGCTCTGCGCGGAAGCCGTTGCCCAGCAAGCAATGCTGATGCAACCCAGATCACCCGCCTCCGTGTTGATCATGGCGTCGATGCACGAGCTGGAAACACTCCGCCGTTTGCTCGAATCGGCACTGGCGCAAATACAAAGCCCAGCCGACCCGCAAACCATGCATTGACCAGGGGTATTGCTCAATGACCACCGAAAACACCCAATGCACTGTCGGCAAAACCATCTTCTTCCAAGGTGAAAACCAAACCCACCCGCTGTTCCGCATCGAACCCGGCATCCCCTGCCAGAACGCCCGTGAACAGGCGTCGGAGCTGATGGGCTATGCGCGGGATTTGACCATTGATGGCCTGATGGAAGACAAGCCAAAGCTGATCTGGGCAGCGCACTATCTTTGCGCTCTGGGGAAAGCGCTGCTGGATGATGCGGAGTTGGGAATGATGCGCTGAACCTCAGGGCCAAAGGCGATAGAAGTCAGTCGGCTCGCAGCTATCAATCACTGACGCTATCGCCCGCCAAGGGCCCCTGTGCGCACGGCGAATGAGGACGTCGCACGCGCAGGGGCATCACCCCCTAATCCCTCAAATCCGAAACACCCCCACCTGCCCATACAACCCCTGCGCCAACCGCTGCAACGCCCCCGCGGTCTCGGCCGTCTGCTCCACCGCCTGGCTATTCTGCTGCGACATCTGCGCGATCCGTTCAACGTTGCGCGCCACATCCTGGCTAGCCGCGGTCTGTTCCCGCAGTGCCAGGGAAATCTGATCCACCATGCGCACCACGTCCCCCGAAGACTGCCGAATGCTGACGATCGCCTCCCCCGCTTGTTGCGCCAGGGTCACACCGCCTTTGACCTGCTGTACACCCACCTCCATCTGCCCCACGGCCTCGCGGGTGCCGGACTGGATGCGTTTGACCATCTCGGTAATTTCCTGGGTCGAGTTGCCCGTGCGTTGTGCCAGCAAGCGTACTTCGTCGGCCACCACCGCAAAGCCCCTGCCCTGTTCGCCGGCGCGGGCGGCTTCGATGGCGGCGTTCAGGGCCAGCAGGTTGGTCTGCTCGGCAATGCCGCTGATCACGCTGACAATGCTGCTGATCTGCTCGGCATGGCTGTCCAGTTCGCTGATCTGGCCGGCAGAGGCTTCTACGGTCTGGGCGATCAGGTTCATGCGCGCCAGCGTTTCCTGAATCACGCTGCCGCCTTCGCTGGACTGGCGACCGGACTCGCTGGACTGGGCATGCGCTTCCACCGCATTGTCAGAGACGTGGTTGATACTCACGGTCAGCTCCTCGACCGTGGCCGCCATCGAGGAGGCCGAGTTCGACTGTTCCTGGGCTGATGCGGAGAGTTGTACCGATGCCGCCGAAATATTATCGGCAGCCCCCACCAGTTGCTCGGCACTGGCCCTGATCTCGCCAATCATGGTGCGCAGGCGGTCTTGCATGGCCACGAATGCCTGTTGGAGGGTGCTGACTTCATCCTTACCTTCAATGGCGATGGTGTTGTCCAGGCGCCCGTCAGCGATGTTGCGCGCCAGTGTCACAGCTTCACCCAAGCGGTGGGTGAGGGTTCTTGCGAGGAATGTGGCGATCAGCACAGCCAGGATTGCAGCGACCAGTCCGCCGGCGATCAGGATGGTGAAGGCGGTGGATTTTGCCTGGTCCATCAGCAGGCTGCGCTCGTCCTGCAGGGATTTCTCGGCCGCCTGGAATTCGTTGATCACGGCGCGCATGGCGTCCATTTTGGCTTTGGCCTGGCCCGAGCTTATCTGGCTGACCAGCGTTGTCAGCGGCGCGCGGTCAGCATTGACCTCGCGGCGCAGGTTCACGCTGGTTTGCATGTCTTGCTGCAGCCACTGTTGGTAAAGCTGTTGCAGGCGGGCCAGCCGGGCTTGCTGCTGGGGGTTGTCGGCGGTTGCCTGCTTCAGGCGATTGAGCGCGTCGGTGAACGCTTCTTCGCCTGTGTGCATGGGCTCAAGGAAGCTGTCCTGGCCGGTAAGGGCAAAACCGCGCATGGCGGTTTCTATGTCGACAAGGCTGTTGAGCATGCTGCTGGAGCTGTTGAGCACGTCGTAGCTGTGGATGTTGCGCTTCACGCTACTGCTGACTTGATCGAAGCCTCGCAAGGCGGTCAGTACCAATACGGCGATGATGAGCAGTACAAGACCGAAACCGGTGTACAGTTTTTTCGAGATACTGAGATTGTTGAGCATCGTGGGGGCAACCCTTCAAGGCCTGGCTGGGCGCTACGCTGGGTCCCGTGCACAGGGATGCGGACGGGTTTTGGCGTAGTGACGTTTTGATATCAGGCCTATGATTATCTTGTACATGAAAAGTTCTTTGTACAATTATTTTGGTCACCTGAGTCTTGCAGGGTTTCGTACGTAACTTGATCAAACTTGATTTCCGTTCGGCCACCCCCTACATTAGCGTCTATGCAAAATACCCTACATACCGATTCGCTTCGGGCTGCGCTTGCCCAGCGCGGCTGGACCCAACGAGACCTGGCCGACCAGATGGGGGTTTCGGCGCAGTCCGTAACCAACTGGTTCAAAGGCAAGGATTTTCCTCGCCCGGACAAATTGCTGAAGTTGGCTACGATGCTCCAGCTGTCGTTTTCACAGCTGGTGTCGCCTCCTGAAGATCAACCGATCGTGGCCTTTCGCAAAAAAGCGGGCACCAAGACTACCGATGAGCACATCCAGAAAGCGCTGGCCATTGGTGACTTACTCAAGCCGCTTGTCCCATTCCTTCCGAAGCTGCCGACTTTACGTACCAAAATTTCTTCTCCGTCCCTGACGTATGCACGCTTGCAAAGCGATGCATCGCAGGTACGCAACAAGCTAGGCCTGGGTGAACTCAGCGTACTGGGCTACGAGGCGCTGATCGCGGAGTTCAAAGGTTGTGGGGCCGTGCTCGTGCCGGTCCTGTGGGGGCACAAGCAGCAGCACAAAAACGCGCTGCACATCCTGTTGCCATCCTCCGACGTAACTTTCGTGTTCGTTAACCTCGATACCAAACTGGAAGACTTCAAGTTCTGGATGGCTCACGAACTGGCGCACGTCTACACCCCGGAGCTTGCCGGAAGCAATGAGGGGGAAGACTTTGCGGATGCCTTCGCCGCTGCCCTGCTGTTCCCTGAAGCCTGTGCCCAGGCTGCCTATACAGAGGCGGCACAAGCATCCAACACGGCCGGTGAGATAGATATCCTTCAGCAGCATGCAAAGCGTCATCAAATTTCGTTGAATACGGTGTTCCAGCAAACACGCAGCCACGCGGCGGAAAACCAGTTGCCAGCGCTACAAGTGGATGAGAAGACAATCCATAGGGTGCGCAACAGTTCTGCACCGCAAATGGTGAGCACGATCTTGTTTGAGCCAACGCCACCCAAGCCTGCCCAGTATCTTGCCGCCGCTTCGAATGTGTTTCAGTCAGAATTTTTCTTGGCGCTCAAGCGCATGCTTCGGGAACATGAAACCGGGCCTTCTTATGTGCAGCAAATCCTGGACGTGTCGCTCAGGGACGCCATAGCGCTGCATGGCGAGCTGTTGCGTTGAAGGCGGCATCAACGCTCGTATTGCTGGACACCAATGCGTATCTACGGCTGGCTAAACGTGTCCGCCCCATGCTGGGCGTGACGTTCGGGCAGAAAAATTATGTGCTGACCATCCTCAAGGATGTGGAAGAAGAAGTGCATCGCAGTGGTGCGCTGAAATTCAAATTTCCTTGGTTCGACGCTGAAGATCTGGCGGCGGAGCGGCTTGCAAAACAGGTCCGCCTCAGCGCTGACGAAAAAGCCCAGTTGGAGGCCGCTCAAAGCGTATTGCGTGGGTGGGTATTGATGAACCCGGTGGTCTATACAACGGCTGGCCGTTCGCCGCCCTCGCCTACGGACTGCAGGGTGCTTGCCTTTGGTCAGATTCGTAGCGCCATTGTGGTTACCGACGACTTGGGCATGCATAAGTTGGCAGATGATTTCGCCATTCCCGTCTGGCATGGCCATGAGCTGCTCAAGAAAATGCTGACAGCAAAACTCATCAATAACGAGCAGGTAAAATGCATCTTCGAAGCGCTTGAGCTCAACGATGACCTGACCGATACATGGCGCCAAGCCAAACACACAGCGTTTGTGAAACTGTTTGGTAAACGGTAAGGGGGTTGCTGTGCCCGATACCCATCGGTGATTATGCTTCACCTGGATGGGATGGCACCGGCCATGCCGGTGTTCGCGGCTGGAGCCGCGCCTACAGGGCGAGGGTTGGATTGGGAGGGAGTCACCCAGCTCTGGGGCTGGGTGACGATCATGAGCCTGGGCTGGCTTACCAGCTGTAACTCAACTTGGCGGTCACTTCCCGCCCTGGGTTGTAGTAATCGGCCGTACCCGAGCCCACCACATGCTGCTCGTCGAACAGGTTGCTGACATTCAGCGCCAGGTCGGTGCCCTTGGCGATCTTGTAGTTCAGCGCAGCGTCGAACAGGGTGGTGCCGTCGCTTTTCTTGGTGTTGGCCGCGTCCATGAAGTAACCGCCCACGTACCGCGCACCCAAGCCCACGCTCACGTCGGTGTCGGGTATGTCGTAGTAGCTCCACAGCGAAGCCGTATGCTTGGGCGCAACGGTAAACGCTTTGCCTTTGAGCGAGCTGCCGTCATACAGCGAGCCGCGCAGCACTTCGGTGTCCATGTACGAATAGGCCCCGATCAGGCTGAGGTTCTGCGTGACCTGGGCCTTGGCTTCCAGGTCCAGGCCGCGCGCGCGGGACTCGCCCACGGTTTGCTGCTCGATGATGCCGCTGGGCAGCACCACGGCGATGGTGACGTTTTCCTGGGTCAGGTCGTACACGGCGGCCGAGAACATCGCATCCATGCCCAGCGGCGAGTACTTCACGCCCACTTCGTACTGCCTGCCGGTCTGCGGGGTAACCCCTACCTGCGGCGGCGAAACCGATTCCACCATGCTGACGTAGGTCGACACTTCATCGTTGACGATGTAGGTCAGCGCGCCGCGGTAAGAGGTTTCCGAGAAGGTGTCGCTCTGCCTGTTCACACCCCCCACATACTCGGTGCTGGTCAGGTCCATCGAGTCATTGCGCATACCCACCGTGGCAATGACGCGGTCGTAGAAGGACAGGTTCTGCTGCAGGAACACGGCCTTGGTGGTGGCGTCGTTTTTCTCGCGGCTATACGGCGTGATGCCGCCGGGTACGCCGGTGAACACGGGGTTGGCGATGTCTATCGACGGCGCCAGGCTGTACACCGAGCGCTGTTTGTTGGTCGAGTCCAGGTATTCCACGCCCACCAGGGTGCTGCTGTCGATGTGCTCGAACTGGGCATCGTACTGCAGCATCAGGTTGCCATTGAGCTGGTCCGCGTCGCTGTCGGTGCCGAACACGTAGCGGGGGATCACGGTGCCCACGCGCTCGGCGCTGTCGCTCAGGTAGACGTAGCCGAAGTCATCGCTCAGCTCGCTGTAGCGCAGGTTGCTGCGCAGGGTGAAACCGTTGTCGAAGTCGTGGGTGATGCTGGCGCTGAGGCTGGTGCGCTCCACATCGTGGAAGTTGTAGCCGGGCTCGCCGTAGAAATCGCTGCGGTCGTATTCCTTGTCCAGCGGGTAGCCACCGCTGTTGGGGGAGCTGTTGGTCTTGAGGTAATCGAGAATCACCGTGGCCGAGGTGAAGTCGCTGGGTGCCCAGGTCAGGCCGCCCATCACGAAGCGGTTGTCGTCTTGCGAGTGGTCGTACTCGCGGTCGCTGTTCTGCATTTTGGCCGTGAAGCGGCCGGCCAGGGTCTGCTCGTCGTTCAGGGCATCGCCCACGTCAATGCCGGTCTCGGCATGGTCGTAGGAGCCGTAGGTCACGTAGCCCTGGCCGAACTTCTCGAAGCGCGGCTGCTTGGTCACGAAATTCACCGAGCCGCCCGGGTCTGCCGGGCCGAACAGGGTGGAGTTGGCGCCGCGCAGAATCTCGATGCGCTCATAGGCATAGGGGTCTTCGCGCACACCGCGCATCGAGCTCAGGGTAAGGCCGTCGCGGTAGGTGGTGGCCTGGAAGCCGCGAATTTGGAAGTAGTCGTTGCGGTCGTCCGAGCCGTAGAAGTCGCTGACCACGCCCGGGCTGTACTGCAGCGCTTCTTCGGTGGTGCTGACGCTGCGCTGCTCCATTTCCTTGCGGGTCACCACAGACACCGAGGCCGGGGTATTGAGGATGCTGGTGGCCACCTTGCCACCGACCCACAGTTCCTTGGCCACCACTGAATTGAGATCGTCATCGGCGCTGGCCTTGACCTTGGCATTGATGATGACCGGCGCCAGCCGGTAATCCTCGGTCGCACCCAGCTCCAGCGGGCCGGCAGCCGGCGCTTGCGCTTGCGCAATGATCTGGTAGGCCTGGGGGCCTTGCTGTTCAACCTGCAGATCGGTCCCCTGCAACAGTGCCGACAACGCTGCGGGCGCCGCCAGGCCGCCCTGCACGCCCGGGGTGGTGCGGTTGGCCACGGTCTGCGCGTCGAAGGCCAGGCTCACACCCGCCTGGCGGGCAAAACGGTCCAGCGCAGGTGCCAGCGGGCCAGCAGGGATGTTCCACTGCTGCAGTTGCAGGGTGTGATCAGCGCCAGCAGGTTGCGCCAGCGCTGGCAATGCCGGGCTGCTGACGACCAAACCCAGAATCGCAGCGTGCATGGCACGGCTGAGGGGGTGGCGCTGTGGAACCGGTGTCGAACTCATTTTCTCGCTCCGTAGAGGGTCGGCGGGTGGCCTGTATTCCGGCCTTGTGCAAAGGCCGAACGAGAATGAGAAAACACCTCATTTATTTTCAGAAAAAACGGACGGGGGTAATTGCCTCAGGGGGTACCCACCGCCTGGCGCACTTTTACCAGCAGCTCGTAGAGCTGGAAGGGCTTCACCAGCATGTCCATGCCCGCGCCGAGAAAGGCCTGGCGGTCCTGGGCCGCATCGGCGTACCCGGTCATGAACAGCACCGGCAACTGGGGCCGGTAGCACCGCGCCAGGTCGGCCAGTTCGCGGCCGCTGAGGGTCGGCAGGCCAACATCGGTCAGCATCATGTCCAGGCTGGCGTCGTCGCGCAGGTGCCGCAACGCCTCGTCAGTGGTGGTGGCCACCGTACAGCGGTACCCGGCATCGGTCAGCGCTTCTGCCACCGCCACCTGCACCGAAGCCATGTCTTCCACCACCAGCACGTGCTCGCCATTGCCTTGCAGGTTCTGCACGTTGGCCGGCTCCACCGCTACCGCGGCCTCCGCGCTGGCCGGCAGCAACAGGGTCACCTCCGTGCCCTGCCCCACCACGCTGCTCAGCAGCACATGCCCGCCGGACTGCCGGGCGAAGCCGTAGATGGTCGACAGCCCCAGCCCGGTGCCCTGCCCCACCGGTTTGGTGGTGAAGAACGGGTCGAACACCTTTTCCAGCAGCTCCGGCTCGATGCCGCTGCCGTTGTCGCGCACGTTGACGGCAATGTAATGGCCGTCTGCCAGGTCGGCGTTGCCCTGCGACCAGGTGGCTGCGGTGTTCACCCAGATCCGCCCCCCCTTGGCCAAGGCGTCGCGCGCGTTGATCACCAGGTTGAGTACCGCGCTCTCCAGTTGCACCGGGTCGACCAAGGCGATGGCCGGGTGGGTCGACAGGTCCAGGGTAAGCTTGATGCGCTCGCCGATGGTGCGGTTGAGCAGCTCTTCCAGCGAGCGTACATGCTGGTTGACGTCCACCGGGCGGGTATCCAGTGGCTGCTGGCGCGCGAAGGCCAGCAACCGGTGGGTCAACGAGGCCGCGCTGGTGGCTGAACTGAGTGCGGCTTCGGCGTACCTGGGCACTTTCTCGATGCGGTTTTCCGCCACCCGTTTGCAGATCAGCTCCAGGCTGGTGATGATGCCCGTGAGCAAATTGTTGAAGTCGTGGGCAATGCCGCCGGTCAGGCTGCCCAGGGCATCCATTTTCTGCAGTTGCAGCAGCTGCGCTTCGGTGCGTTCGCGCACCGCCACTTCCCGCGCCAACTGGCTGGTGGCATCGTCCAGGCGGGCCAGGTGGGAGCGCTCCCGGTGGCGGTGCTCGGTGATGTCCTCGATGAACACCAGGCACAGCCCTGGCGCCTGGTAGGGCGACAGCTGCCACTCGGTTTCGCGTACATGCCCGTGCACCAGCATGCTCAGGGTGCCCTTCCAGCGCTCGCCCGCGGCCAGGTGCCGGCGCAGGTCGGCCAACGCTGGCTCCTGGCCGCTGGCAAAGCATTCCAGCAGTTGCCCGGGGTTGCTGTTTTCCTGGGTCAGGTGGCTGAACGCCTGGTTGCACTCGTGCACCTTGAACTCGGCGTCGAGCACCGCGATGGGCGCCGATACACCGGTGAATATCTCGCGAAAGCGCGCCTCGCTCTGGCGCAGGGCACGCTCGGCATCACGCACCCGCAACAGGGTACGCAAGGTTGCCAGCAACACATCCGGGTCTACCGGGTGCACCAAGTAGGCATCGGCGCCAGCGTTCAAGCCGGTGATGATGTCACCGCTCTGGATCGACGCGGCCGACACGTGAATCACCGGCAACAACGCCGTGCGGGCATCTTCGCGCAGCAACCGTACGATATCGAACCCGCTCATGTCGGGCAGGTTCACGTCGAGGATCAAGGCATCTATCTGCCCGTCGCGAATCAGCGCCAGGCCTTCACCGCCGGTGCCTGCCTCCAGCACTTCGTAGCCATGCACTACCAGGCGCCGGCGCAATGCGTAGCGGGTGGCGACGTTATCGTCCACGATCAGCAAGCGCACCTCAGGTTTCATCGGCGTTCTCCTGAGCCAGGGCCAGAGGAATCACCACGAAGAAGGAAGAGCCTTCCCCTGGTTCACTGTGCACCCCCACTTCGCCACCCAGCAGCATGGCAAAGCGCTTGCACAACGACAGCCCCAGGCCAGTGCCGCGAAAGCGCTTCTGCAGGGGTGAATCTACTTGGGTGAAATCCTCGAACAACGTATCCAACAGCTCTGCTGCAATGCCGATGCCGGTATCACTGACGGCAAAGCGGATACGGTCGTCGCCATACAGCTGCGCCGACACCCGCACCTCACCCTGGGTGGTGAACTTCAGCGCGTTGGAAATGAAATTGCGCAGAATCTGCGCGAGCTTCTTGTCATCGGTGTACAGCCGCGGCAGCCCTGTAGGCTCCTCGAAGATAAGATCGACGGCAGTAGCGTCGACAATCGGTCGGAACATACCGCGCAAGGCCGCGAACAGATCGAGCATGTCGAACCAAGCCGGCGAGATGCTGATGCGCCCGGCTTCGATCTTGGCAAGGTCGAGCAGGTCGTCGACCATGTCGGACAGCTCGCGGGTGGCCGTGCTGATGAAGGTGACCTGGCGGTGCTGTTCAGCCGACAACGGCCCATCGAGCTCGTCGGTAAGCAGGCCGGTGATGCTCAGGATCGAACCCAGCGGCGTGCGGAATTCGTGGCTCATGTACGACAGGAAGCGGCTTTTCAAGTCCGACGCCTGGCGCAGCTGTTCGGCCTGTATGTCCAACTCGGCGTACAGCGCCAGTACGCCCTGGTTGGTTTCTTCCAGTTCGGCACGCAGGGCATCGTTATCCGCCTGCAGCCGGGCAATTACCTCTGCATCAGCCATGCGCCGCCTCCAGGTCGATGACCAGCACGGTTACATCATCCCGGCCCCGGCAGAAGTCGCGGTGCAGCACTGCCGCGATCACGGCAGGGTGGCGGTGCACCAGGCCGGGGTAGTGCTGAAGATTCCAACGGGACTGCAGGCCGTCGCTGTACATGATCAACAATTTTCCATTTGCATGAGCGTAGTCAAATACCTGGGCTTTTCTATACTGGCCGCCGACGATGCCGGGCAACGAGGCCAACCCACGCATCTGGGTGGCGCTCACCAGGCTGGCGCCGATGTTGCCGATACCAGCGAAACCGAGGTGGTCGCGGGCACCGTCATAGCGTGCTATCGCCACCGCGCCACCACGGCCGGCACTCATGGCCTGGTGCATGGCCTGCAATTGCTCCAGCGGGTCGGCGAACGGGGCCTGGGCAAACACCGCGGCGCCCGCGCTGGCTGCAGCCTGGGCATCCACACCGTGGCCCAGGCCGTCGATCACCAGGGCGCTGATACGCTGCCCTTCGATCGCCAGGTGCCAGGTATCGCCACAGGCGGGGTCGCCGTGCAGGGCATGCTGGCTTACCCCCACGCGCAGGTCGGGCGCGTGGTCGCGCTGGGCGTGCACGCGCGCCAGCACCACCGCGCCGCGCGCATCGGCGTGCACATCGAACACCTGGGCCATGCGCGCCAAGGCCCCCAGGCCGATACCCTGGGTGCCGGAAGTTGAATAACCATCGGTCAGGCAGGCCTGTGCATCGAAGCCCTGGGCACGGTCGGCCGTGAGCAGTTCAATGGCATAGCCCCCGTGCTCACGGGGCAGCACCCGCAGGTGCAGCTCACCGCGGCCTGCATGCTTGAGCACGTTGCTGCACAGTTCGGTGGCCAGCAGCGCCACACGGCCGCTGTCCTCTTCGTCAAAGCCGTGCCGCTCGGCCAGCTTTTGTGCGGTACGCCGGGCGTGGCCAACATCGCTCGGGTCTGCCAGGCCTACTACGTGGGTCTGGCTGGCGAATAGGTTCATGCCCATCGGGTGATCGTCACGCGTGTGCCCTGCCCTGGCGCGGTGTCCAGTTCAAATTCATCAACCAGCCGCCGGGCGCCGGTCAGGCCCAGGCCCAGGCCACCGCCCGAGGTCCAGCCGTCAGTCAGCGCCAGTTTGATGTCGGGGATGCCGGGGCCCTCATCGCGGAACAACAGGCGCAAACCGGTGCGCCCGCCATCCTCCAGCACAGCCCAGTCCATGTCGCCACCACCGCCATACACCACCGTGTTGCGCGCCAGTTCACTGACTGCCGTCACCAGCTTGGTCAGGTCCACCAGGCGCATGCCGCATTCGCCGGCCAGCTTGCGCGCCAACTGACGCGCCAGTACCACATCCTGTTCGATTCGTACCGGTTGGCTGCCGCTTTCGCGCACATTCATTTTTGGCTCACACGTTGACGCAGCACTTGCATGCCACGCTCCACATTGAGTGCCGTGCTCACGCCCGGCAGGGTAAGGCCCAATTCGACCAAGGTAATGGCCACGGCCGGCTGCATGCCCACCACCATGGTTTCGGCATCCAGGATGCGTGAC
This sequence comes from Pseudomonas sp. CJQ_9, assembly GCF_043106615.1. Classification (NCBI taxonomy): domain Bacteria; kingdom Pseudomonadati; phylum Pseudomonadota; class Gammaproteobacteria; order Pseudomonadales; family Pseudomonadaceae; genus Pseudomonas; species Pseudomonas sp. CJQ_9. The sequence goes on from NZ_JBICMS010000093.1 coordinate 14,991, forward strand.
AGGCCAGAGATGCTGGCAATCATCCGGCCGATGAACGAGTCGACCATGTCCAACGCGGAAATATCGATCAACACGCCCTGGGCCGAGGTGCTGCTGATGCGCTCGGTCAGGTCTTCCTGCAGGGTCAGCGCCAGCTGGTCGTGCATGTCGACCTGAATGGTCACGAGCAGGAACTCGCCCATTTGCAGGATCGGGATACGCTCCATGGGCTTACCCCTGCTTGCTGATGTCGCAGCCCAGGCGTGCAAGGGCAAGCTTGAGGGCGTCGGCCAGGCTGGCCTTGGTGGTCAGCGACCCCAAGTCCAGCCCCAAATGCACGATGGTCTGGGCGATTTGCGGGCGCACGCCACTGATGATGCAGTCGGCGCCCATCAGGCGGATGGCCGTGACGGTCTTTAGCAGGTGCTGGGCGACCAGGGTGTCGACGGTAGGTACACCGGTGATGTCGATGATGGCAATTTCCGAGCCGGTGTCGACGATGCGTTGCAGCAGCGACTCCATGACCGTCTGGCTACGCTGCGAGTCCAGCGTACCGATCAGTGGCAGCGCCAGCACCCCGTCCCACAGTTTGACCACAGGGGTAGACAGCTCCAGCAGTTCTTCCTGCTGGCGCCTGATCACTTCCTCGCGGGTTTTCTGGAAGGCGCGGATGGTGTGCATGCCCATGCCATCGAGCAGTTCCGACACCAGCCACAGTTGCTCGGCCAGGCGGGCCGGCTCGCTGCTGTACTGCCCTTGCAGCAAGCCGAACAGCGGCCCTTTCAAAGCGAAGATGAAGAACGCGGCCTGGTGCGAATCGTGGCCAAGCTGAGCGCGGCTGGCAGAAAGCCTCTCCAGGAACCGGCGCAAAGCCTCCCACTCGCTGCCGGCCAGGTTGCTGCCAGCACCAGCCCGCAGGCCGTCCACCAGCAACTGCAGGAACTCCTGGGTTTCCTGTGCCAGCGTCTGCTCTTTGATATTGCGCGTGGCGCCGTTGGTCTCGAGGCTGGCTGTCCATTCCTCGCGCAGTTGCGCCTGGCTATGTTGAATAGCCTCCAACGTGCTGCCTTGCAGTGTTGCCATGTGCCTTCGCTCCAGTGGTGAAGGCCGGCGTCCCGATGAATGGCCGGCCTGCTGTGAATGACATTTGCCGGTTCGATTAGTTGTGCAGCGGGAAAAGATAATTGCATTAAGCCATTTAGGATAGCCCAACGGCTTCGGATTGCGGCAGCCTACTGCGAAACGGTTTTGTGGGAATGCATACCATCACGGCATGATATCGATGCAACCTTGAACCGTACCTCATATTGCAAGTACTCACCCGGTGAGATAGTTGCCGGGCGCCGCCCTTTGTCCCTGGTCGAGTCGTAGGCAAGCACGGCATCACAGGTCGTCCATTGACCAGCCCGGTAATCGGCGGCGGGGCGGAAGCAAGATGCTCAAGGCGCTCGGAAACCGCCTGGCGCATTCTGTAGGTAACCCCAGCGCATAAAAAAGGCACCTACCCATAGGTAATGCC
>NZ_JBICMS010000094.1:0-31670 GCF_043106615.1 Pseudomonas sp. CJQ_9
TAACGCTTAACAGACAGGCATTAGCCAGAGGGCCGGTTTTTCATGCGCGCGGTAATTACAGCTTGCCGGCGTTCTCGCTCAGGTAGGCGGCAACGCCTTCTGGCGAAGCGTTCATGCCTTTGTCGCCTTTTTTCCAGTTGGCAGGGCAGACTTCGCCGTGCTCTTCGTGGAATTGCAGGGCGTCGACCAGGCGCAGCAGCTCATCCATGTTACGGCCCAGTGGCAGGTCGTTGACGATCTGCGAACGAACAACACCGTTGGTGTCGATCAGGAAGGCGCCACGGAAGGCCACGCCACCTTCGGACTCAACGTCGTAGGCTTTGCAGATTTCGTGGGTCATGTCGGCAGCCAGGGTGTACTTCACCTGGCCGATGCCGCCGTTGTTGACCGGGGTGTTGCGCCAGGCGTTGTGAGTGAAGTGCGAGTCGATCGACACGCCGATCACTTCTACGTTGCGCGCCTGGAAATCAGGAATGCGGTGGTCCAGGGCGATCAGCTCGGACGGGCAGACGAAGGTGAAGTCCAGCGGGTAGAAGAACACCAGGCCGTACTTGCCCTTGATGGCCGAAGCCAGGTTGAAGCTGTCGACGATCTCGCCATTGCCCAGCACGGCCGGTACGGTGAAATCGGGGGCTTTCTTACCTACGAGTACGCTCATTGTAATCTCCTGATGAGGATGTAGAACCGTTTGCCGGGCCAGACGCGCCTGCCCGACATCCAACAAAGGCGACCATCATACACGGCTTCTGATGACAGGCCGAATCCAACGAGCAGGCAACCGCCGGGCGCTCAAGCACACGCCTTGCAGAAAGTGCTTTGACAAGCATTCTCATTAACATTAAGCTCCAACCCATCGACTCCACCAGCGATGGTCAGCCCTTATGTATGTGTGTCTTTGTGTCGGCGTTACAGACGGACAGATCCGCGACGCGATCTATGAAGGATGCTGCAGTTACAAGGATGTGCGAGCCGCGACCAACGTCGCCAGCCAATGTGGCAAATGTGCCTGCCTGGCCAAGCAGGTGGTCCGCGAGACCCTGACCGAGCTACAGGTCAGCCAGGCAGCCCTGCCCTACCCGGTAGAATTCACCACCGCCTGACACCAGCATTTCCAAGAACCGGACCTAGCGTCCGGTTTTTTTATGCCTACATATCAATAAGTTAAGGTACCAACGCGGTTCACAAACATTCTTATTCCTATTAATTTTCATTTATTATTCAATCACTTAGGTTTGACACACTTACGCATCGGGCTCAAACTTCCTGCTATTGGCACACTTCTACAGGGCAGGAACCCAAATGAAAGGCGACGTAAGCGTCATCCAGCATCTCAACAAGATCCTCGGAAACGAGCTGGTCGCGATCAACCAGTATTTCCTGCACGCCCGCATGTACGAAGATTGGGGCCTGAACAAGCTCGGCAAGCACGAGTACAAGGAATCGATCGACGAGATGAAGCACGCTGACAAGTTGATCAAGCGTATTCTCTTTCTCGAAGGCATCCCTAACGTTCAGGACCTGGGCAAGCTGTTGATCGGTGAGCACACCAAGGAAATGCTCGAGTGCGACCTGAAGCTCGAACACAAGGGCCTGGCCGATCTCAAGGCCGCCATCGCCCATTGCGAAACTGCAGGTGACTTCGGCTCGCGTGACATGCTGGAAGATATCCTCGAGTCCGAGGAAGAACATATCGATTGGCTGGAAACCCAGCTTGGGCTGATCGACAAGATCGGTATCGAAAACTACCTGCAATCGCAGATGGGCGAAGAGTAACCACCCGCAGCATAAAAAAACCCGCGATCAGCGGGTTTTTTTATGCTTGCCGAAATCAGGCTTCGGCAGCTTTGGCCTTGGCGGCGGCGTCCTTGATCAGGGCCTGCAGCTCACCCTTTTCGAACATTTCCAGCATGATGTCGCTACCGCCGACCAGCTCACCGGCAACCCACAGCTGCGGGAAGGTCGGCCAGTTGGCGTACTTTGGCAGGTTGGCGCGGATTTCCGGGTTCTGCAGGATGTCGACGTAGGCGAACTTCTCGCCACAACCCATCACAGCCTGCGATGCCTTGGCCGAGAACCCGCATTGCGGGGCATTCGGCGAACCTTTCATGTAAAGCAGAATGGTGTTGTTGGCAATCTGCTCTTTGATCGTATCGATGATATCCATCTAGCACCTCAGCTGAACTTTCCGACGCGATCGTCGGCACGGTGAGGCATTGTAACGGAAAGCCGAGCAGCATGCTCGGCCTTACCATCGCTCAAGCGGCCTCGACCTGCACGGGGACGCCATTGAGCGCCGCATTGCCCGACACCTGGTCACGCAAGCGCTCGTCGGTCAGGTCATTGGCACTCACGCCAGGCTGCGCCTGGGCGACCTGCAGGTGTATGCCCTGCCGGCCATGACCGAACCCATGGGGCAAGCTGACCACACCGGGCATCATATCCTCGCAAGCCAGTACCTCGACTTCCAAGGCCCCGGTGCGCGAGCGAATCCGCACCCGCTGGCCATCTTGCAGTTGCCGCTGCTGCAGATCGTGGGGGTGCATCAGCAACTGGTGCCGGGGCTTGCATTTGACCAGCCGATGATAGTTGTGCATCCATGAGTTGTTGCTGCGTACGTGCCGACGCCCGATCAACAACAGTTCGTTCGGCGCCGGCGGTGCTTGCCGAGCCAACCGCTGCAAATCGTCCAACAGTACCTGGGGCGCCGCTTCGATTGCCTTGCTGGCAGTGGCCAGGCGAGCCTGGAGGTTGGCGCGCAATGGGCCAAGGTCCAGGCCATGCGGGTTCTCATCGAGCTTGGCCAGGGAAAGCTGCCAGGCGGTTGCCTCGCCGTAGCGGCCTTTGCGCAGGGCCAGGTCGATCATCTGTGCGGGGGCCACGGTCGGCTTGATCTCCAGCCCGGCACGCCTGGCATAGGCCTGCGCCAGCCCGACGAAAATTTCCCAGTCATGCAAGGCGCCCTGCGGTTTGGCCAGGATCGCCCGGTTGAAGCGCGTGATGTTGCGCACGGCCAACAAGTTGAATGTGCTGTCGTAGTGATCATTTTCCAACGCCGAGGTCGAGGGCAGGATCAAGTCGGCATGGCGTGTGGTCTCGTTGATGTAGAGGTCGATGCTGAGCATGAACTGCAACCCCTCCAGCGCAGCATCCAGCTGGCGGCCGTTGGGCGTGGACAGCACAGGGTTGCCGGCCACCGTCACCAAGGCATGCACCTGCCCCTCGCCGGGCGTCAGCATTTCTTCGGCGAGGGCCGCCACCGGCAGCTCACCGCCGTATTCGGGCAACCCCGATACCCGGCTTTGCCAGACATTGAAATGCCCACCCGAGGTGGTTGCGACCAGGTCGACGGCCGGCTCCGTACACAACGCCCCGCCGGCACGGTCGAGGTTACCGGTCACCAGGTTGATCAGTTGCACCAGCCAATGGCACAGGGTGCCGAAGGTTTGCGTCGACACGCCCATGCGCCCGTAGCACACCGCCTTGTCGGCGGCGGCGAAATCCCGTGCCAGCTGCCGGATCTCGGCCGCCTCGATGCCACACAGCGCGCTCATGGCCTCGGCGCTGAGTGGCGCCAGTGCCGCGCGAACCTGCTGCAGACCATTGACCGGCACGTGGGAGCCGCGCGTCAGGCCCTCGTCGAACAGCGTGCTCAGCAGGCCGCACAACAGCGCCGCATCGCCCCCGGGGCGAATGAACAGATGGCGGTCGGCCATGGCCGCCGTTTCGCTGCGCCGCGGGTCCACCACCACCAGGCGCCCACCGCGCCCGCGCAGGGCCTTGAGCCGCTTCTCCACGTCGGGCACCGTCATGATGCTGCCGTTGGAGGCCAGCGGGTTGCCGCCTAGAATCAACATGAAATCGGTATGGTCGATGTCCGGGATCGGCAATAGCAAGCCATGCCCATACATCAGGTGGCTGACCAGGTGCTGCGGCAACTGGTCCACCGATGTGGCAGAGAAACGGTTGCGGGTTTTCAGCAGGCCGAGGAAATAATTGCTGTGGGTCATCAACCCATAGTTGTGCACGCTGGGATTGCCCTGGTACACGGCCACGGCATTGCGCCCATGGGCCTGCTGGATCGCCCACAGCCTGTCGGCGGCCAAGGCAAACGCTTCATCCCACTCAATCGCCTGCCAGTGCTCCCCTACCCGTTTATGGGGCTGGCGCAAACGATCCGGGTCATTCTGAATGTCCTGCAACGCCACCGCCTTGGGGCAGACATGGCCGCGGCTGAACGGGTCGTGGGGGTCGCCCTTGATCGAGCTGATCTGCGCCCGCCCCGCGTCATCATGGCTGATTTCGATGTTGAGCCCGCAGATCGCTTCGCACAGGTGACACGCACGGTGATGCAGGGTCTTGGTCATGGCCGCCTCTGCCTTGTTGTTGGGGGGTGAACGAGCTGAAACTATGCGCCCCGCACCCTATCCCGGCCAGCGCGCTTCGCCGCGTGAATCCACCGACATCAGTGGCACGATTTGCGACAGCCATTTGCCAAATTGCCAGCAAGCCGTGTACAACTTGCTGTAGCAAATAAAAAACAGCACAGCCCAACGGGTAGAGACACGCCTTGCAACCTCTTTGCGGGCAGCCTGCTGTTTCCCCTCTTGGCTTTAGGCGACATTTACTTATAGTATTGCGCCTTTCCCTTTTTCGTCCGCCCCCGTGCGGCTTACGCCGCAGGTCACTCCCGTTGTCAAAAAAACCATACGGTCGACCTGCATACTGTTGCAGATAAGGTAGTCAATCATGAGCGCTAGGCACTTTCTCTCCCTGCTGGACTTCACCGCCGACGAATTGCTCGGGGTGATCCGCCGCGGCATCGAGCTGAAGGACCTGCGCAAGCGAGGCGTGCTGTTCGAGCCGCTGAAAAACCGCGTGCTGGGCATGATTTTCGAGAAGTCTTCGACCCGCACCCGTGTGTCGTTCGAAGCCGGCATGATTCAACTCGGCGGTCAGGCCATCTTCCTGTCGCCTCGCGATACCCAGCTGGGCCGTGGGGAGCCGATTGGCGACAGCGCCATCGTGCTGTCGAGCATGCTCGACGTGGTCATGATCCGCACCCATGCCCACAGCACCCTCACCGAATTCGCCGCCAACTCACGCGTACCGGTGATCAACGCGCTGTCCGACGAGTCGCACCCGTGCCAGTTGCTGGCCGACATGCAAACCTTCCTCGAACACCGCGGCACCATTCAAGGCAAGACCGTGGCCTGGATCGGTGACGGCTTCAACATGTGCAACTCCTACATCGAGGCGGCCAGGCAGTTTGACTTCCAGTTGCGTATCGCGTGCCCGGAAGGTTACGAGCCTGACCCACGCTTCATGGCCATTGGCGGTGACCACGTGCAAATCGTGCGCGACCCCAAGCAAGCCGTAAGCGGTGCCCACCTGGTGACCACGGACGTCTGGACTTCCATGGGCCAGGAGGAGGAAACTGCACGGCGCCTGGCGCACTTTGCGCCATACCAGGTCACCCGCGAACTGCTCGACCTGGCGGCACCCGACGCCCTGTTCATGCACTGCCTGCCTGCCCACCGTGGCGAGGAAATCAGCCATGACCTGCTCGACGACCCGCGGTCCGTCGCCTGGGACCAGGCTGAAAATCGCCTGCATGCACAGAAGGCCCTTCTCGAATTCCTTGTCGAACCGGCTTACCACCACGCATGAGTCAACCCCTACTGCTCAACCTGCGCAACCTTGCCTGCGGCTACGGCGACCAGCGCATCGTCCAGAACCTCAACCTGCACCTGAACGCAGGCGACATCGGTTGCCTGCTGGGTTCATCCGGTTGCGGCAAAACCACCACCCTGCGCGCCATCGCCGGCTTCGAGCCGGTGCACGATGGCGAGATCCAGCTGGCTGGCGAAGTGATTTCCCGCGCCGGTTTCACCCTGGCCCCGGAAAAGCGCCGCATCGGCATGGTGTTCCAGGACTACGCGCTGTTCCCCCACCTGACTGTGGCGCAGAACATAGCCTTCGGCATTGCCAAGCACCCCCGCCAGGCGGCAGTCGTCGAAGAAATGCTCGAGCTGGTCAAGCTGGCTGGCCTGGGCGGGCGTTACCCGCACGAGCTGTCTGGCGGCCAGCAGCAACGGGTCGCGCTGGCCCGTGCGCTGGCTCCCGAGCCGCAGTTGCTACTGCTCGACGAGCCGTTCTCCAACCTCGACGTGGAACTGCGCCGGCGGCTGAGCCATGAAGTGCGTGACATTCTCAAAAGCCGCGGCACCAGTGCCGTTCTGGTCACCCATGACCAAGAGGAAGCGTTTGCCGTCAGCGACCAGGTCGGGGTGTTCAAAGAGGGCCGCCTGGAACAGTGGGACACACCGTACAATCTGTACCACGAGCCACAGACACCGTTCGTTGCCAGTTTCATCGGCCAGGGCTATTTCATTCGTGGCCAGATGGTCAGCCACGAAGCGGTCAGCACCGAACTGGGCGAGTTGCGGGGTAACCGCGCCTACATCATGGCCCCGGGCAGCTCGGTAGATGTGCTGCTGCGCCCGGACGATATCGTGCATGCACCAGGCAGCCCCCTGCAGGCCAAAATAGTCGGCAAGAGCTTCCTCGGCGCCTCGACCTTGTACCGCCTGCAGTTGCCGACGGGCAGCCAGCTGGAAGCGATCTTCCCCAGCCATGACGATCAGCAGGTGGGTGACGATGTCGGCATTGCGGTAAAAGCCGACCACCTGGTGCTGTTTCCGGCACCCGGTAGCGTTGCAGCGCAGTTGCCACCCCTGGAGAAAGGGGTTCGTCGCTACAGCTCGGCGACCTGATACAGCGTATTGGGGCTGCAAGCCAGCCCCAACTTCTCAGCCCCTGCCAATGCCGGCAAATTTACCTTGGGTATGCTCGGCCAGCACGGCGGCCGCCAACTCCACCTCCAGCCCTCGCCGTCCGGCACTGACATGTATGGTGGCAAAGTTCTGCGCCGACTCATCGATGAAGGTGCGCAGGCGTTTCTTCTGCCCCAGCGGGCTGATGCCGCCGACCAGGTAACCGGTGGCACGCTGGGCGGCTGCAGGGTCGGCCATTTCGCACTTCTTCACCCCGGCAGCATGGGCCAGGGCCTTGAGGTCCAGGGTGCCTCCCACTGGCACCACCGCCACCAGCAACTCGCCTTTCTCGCTGCTCGCCAGCAACGTCTTGAATACCTGCTGCGGGTCCAGCCCAAGCTTCTCTGCCGCCTCCAGCCCATACGACGCCGACTTGGGGTCGTGTTCGTAACTGTGCACGCGATGCTCGGCACGATGCTTCTTCAACAGGTCTAGGGCGGGGGTCATGCAGGGGCTCCGGTCTGGGACGGCTCGGCGGCTACTTTAGGACAATTCCCACATGGCAGCCAGCGCACCGCAATCGCGCAGCTCTGGCACGGGCATCCGAAACCGATTTTAGCGGCCATTTCGTGACTGGTCGTTCACTTTCGACCTTTGACATCAGCGTTTCTTGTCTATATTTTTTCGTTTCTGAATACGTGGTGCACGTTAAAGGTGCACTTCCCTGCTCGGTGTCAATGGGGATGGACGCCGTGCTTTGCTGTCGAGCGCCAAGCGCCTCACAACAAAAACAACGAGGTCATACATGACGACTGCTCTACGCCAACCCACGCTGTCCAGCCAATGCCTGGCCGAATTTCTCGGCACGGGCTTGCTGATATTCTTCGGCACTGGCTGCGTCGCCGCGCTCAAGGTCGCCGGCGCCAGCTTCGGCCTGTGGGAAATCAGTATCATCTGGGGTGTCGGGGTAAGCATGGCCATCTACCTCAGCGCCGGCATTTCCGGCGCGCACCTGAACCCGGCCGTGAGCATCGCCCTCACCCTGTTCGCCGGTTTCGACAAGCGCAAGCTGCCTTTCTACATGCTGGCCCAGGTGTGCGGCGCATTCTGTGGTGCAGCACTGGTCTACACCCTGTACAGCAACCTGTTCTTCGATTTCGAACAGGCGCACGCCATGCTACGCGGAAGCGAAGCCAGCCTGGAGCTGGCCTCGGTGTTCTCCACCTACCCGCACCCCTCGCTCTCCACCAGCCAGGCCTTTCTGGTCGAAGTGGTGATCACCGCTATCCTGATGGCGGTGATCATGGCCCTGACCGACGACAACAATGGCCTGCCGCGCGGTGCCGTGGCGCCGCTGCTGATCGGCCTGCTGATCGCCGTGATCGGCAGCGCCATGGGCCCGCTGACCGGGTTCGCGATGAACCCGGCCCGTGATTTCGGTCCAAAGCTCATGACATTCCTGGCGGGCTGGGGCGAAATTGCCTTTACCGGTGGGCGAAGCATTCCTTACTTCCTGGTGCCGATCTTCGCGCCGATCGTTGGCGCCTGCGTGGGCGCCGCGGCCTATCGCGGCCTGATCGCCCGCAACCTGCCTGTTGCAACTGCGACGCACCCTGAGACAAATGACAACCGCCAGGGCGATACTCAAGCCAGTTGATCGCGGCATCACACACAGCCCTGACCCCCTATTCTTGCAAGGCCTACGACCATGACAGACACCCAGGACAAGAACTACATCATCGCCCTGGACCAGGGCACCACCAGTTCGCGAGCGATCATTTTCGATCGTGACGCCAACGTGGTGGGTACCTCCCAGCGCGAGTTCGCCCAGCACTACCCGCAGGCGGGCTGGGTCGAACACGACCCGATGGAGATCTTCGCCACCCAAAGCGCGACCATGGTCGAAGCCTTGGCCCAGGCGGGCATCAGCCATGCGCAGGTTGCCGCGCTGGGCATCACCAACCAGCGCGAGACCACCGTGGTATGGGACAAGGAAACCGGGCGCCCGGTGTACAACGCCATCGTCTGGCAGTGCCGCCGCAGCACCGAGATCTGCGCCCAGCTCAAGCGCGATGGCCATGAAGACTACATTCGCGAAACCACGGGCCTGGTCACCGACCCGTACTTTTCCGGCACCAAGCTGAAATGGATCCTCGACAACGTCGAAGGCGCCCGCGAAAGGGCCGAACGTGGCGAATTGCTGTTCGGCACCATCGATACCTGGCTGATCTGGAAATTTTCCGGCGGCAAGGTCCATGTCACCGACTACACCAATGCCTCGCGCACGCTGATGTTCAACATCCACAGCCTGCAGTGGGACGACAAACTGCTGGAAATTCTGGGCATCCCGCGGCAGATGCTGCCTGAGGTGCGGCCGTCGTCGCAAGTGTATGGCCACACCAAGAGCGGCATCGCCATCGCCGGTATCGCCGGCGACCAGCAGTCGGCCCTGTTCGGCCAGATGTGCGTGGCACCGGGCCAGGCCAAGAACACCTACGGCACCGGCTGCTTCCTGCTGATGAACACCGGCGACCAGGCCGTGAAGTCCTCCCATGGCCTGCTCACCACCATTGCCTGTGGCCCGCGGGGCGAAGTGGCCTATGCATTGGAAGGCGCCGTGTTCAATGGCGGCTCCACCGTGCAGTGGCTGCGTGACGAGCTGAAGATCGTCAACGATGCACTGGATACCGAGTATTTCGCCAGCAAGGTCAAGGACAGCAATGGCGTGTATCTGGTGCCGGCGTTTACCGGCCTGGGTGCGCCGTACTGGGATCCCTATGCCCGTGGCGCGCTGTTCGGCCTGACCCGCGGCGTGAAGGTGGACCACATCATTCGTGCGGCCCTCGAGTCGATCGCCTACCAGACCCGCGACGTGCTCGACGCCATGCAACAGGACTGCGGCCAGCGCCTGTCCGAACTGCGCGTGGACGGCGGCGCAGTGGCCAACAACTTCCTCATGCAATTCCAGGCAGACATCCTCGGCACCTGCGTGGAACGCCCGAAGATGCGTGAAACCACAGCCCTCGGCGCGGCATACCTGGCGGGTCTGGCCTGTGGCTTCTGGTGTGGCCTGGACGAGTTGCGCGACAAGGCCATCATCGAACGCGAGTTCAGCCCGCAGCTGGATGAAGCGCAGAAAGAAAAGCTGTATGCCGGTTGGAAGAAGGCCGTCGACCGCACCCGCGATTGGGAAGATCACGACGCCTGAGGCACCCTCAGCGATGACGCGGTCCCACCATGGGATCGCAGTTCGCGGTTTGCGGCACGGGCCATGCGTCATAGCGCACTGGCCGTAGTCTCCGTCCTACGGCATCATTGCAGAATTTGTCCGGCAGCCCCAAAGGACCGCCCATGAATCTGCCCCCACGCCAACAACAAATCCTCGAACTGGTGCGAGAGCGCGGTTACGTCAGTATCGAAGAAATGGCGCAGCTGTTCGTCGTGACGCCACAAACCATCCGCCGTGACATCAACCAGTTAGCCGAACTCAACCTGCTGCGCCGCTACCACGGGGGTGCCGCTTACGATTCGAGCGTCGAAAACACCGCCTATGCCATGCGTGCCGACCAGATGCGCGACGAAAAGCAACGTATCGCCGAGGCCGTGGCCAGGCAAATTCCCGACCATGCCTCGGTGTTCATCAACATCGGCACCACCACCGAATCCATCGCCCGGGCCCTGCTGAATCACAACCACCTGAAAGTCATTACCAACAACCTGCATGTGGCCGCCATTCTCGCGGCCAAGGATGATTTCGAGGTGCTGGTGGCAGGCGGCACAGTGCGCCGGGATGGCGGCGTGGTCGGCCAGGCCAGCGTCGATTTCATCAACCAGTTCAAGGTCGATTTCGCCCTGGTAGGGATCAGTGGCATTGACGAGGACGGCAGCCTGCTCGACTTCGACTACCAGGAAGTGCGGGTATCCCAGGCCATCATCACCAATGCCCGCCAGGTCATCCTGGCCGCCGATTCCAGCAAATTCGGGCGCAATGCCATGGTGCGCCTGGGCTCGATCAACTTGGTGGATTGCCTGGTGACCGACCAGGCCCCCGCCCCCGCCCTGACGCAGCTGCTCAACCAGTACAAGATCCGCATCGAAGTGGTGTAAACGCCCCCAGGCCGTCAGGCGGTAACGCCCTCGGATCGAGCGCCGCGCGATCTGCGGGGCGGCTCGTTGCGCGAAGTATTCAGCGAATTTTCGTAAATGTTCACTTACTTGCCATGTGATCAGTTTTTTCTATGAAAACTGACTGGCAAGCGCCCCCTTGTTGCGCTAGTATTTTCGGAAACGAACATTAATGTTCATATTCGCTATGAACAGCTTCAGGAGGCCTTGCCCGTGTCCCAGCCCGTTTCGTCCCAGCCAGCACTCGCCGACTGCTACGACATTGCCGTGATTGGCGGTGGCATCAATGGTGTCGGCATTGCCGCCGATGCCGCTGGCCGGGGCCTCAAAGTGTTCCTGTGCGAAAGGGACGACCTGGCCCAGCACACCTCATCGGCCAGCAGCAAACTGATCCACGGCGGCCTGCGCTACCTTGAGCATTACGAGTTTCGTTTGGTTCGCGAAGCGTTGGCTGAACGTGAAGTGCTGCTGGCCAAGGCGCCACATATCGTCAAGCCCATGCGTTTCGTGCTGCCACACCGCCCGCACCTGCGTCCGGCCTGGATGATCCGTGCTGGCCTGTTCCTGTATGACCACCTGGGCAAGCGCAAGCGCCTGGGTGCTTCGCGCAGCCTGCGCTTTGGCCCGGGCTACCCGCTCAAACCGCAGATCACGCGCGGTTTTGAATACGCCGACTGTGCAGTCGACGATGCCCGCCTGGTGGTGCTCAATGCCATGGCGGCCCGTGAACACGGTGCTCATATTCTGACCCGCACCCGCTGCCTGCGCGCCGAGCGTGTAGATGGGCTGTGGCACGTAGACCTGCTGCATGCCGACGGCCAGCAACAGCGCATTCGGGCTCGCGCTCTGGTCAATGCGGCAGGCCCTTGGGTGGCCAGCTTCATCAAGGACGACCTCAAGCTCGATGCGCCCTATGGCATTCGCCTGATCCAGGGCAGCCACCTGATCGTGCCGCGCCTGTATGAAGGCGAACACGCCTATATCCTGCAGAACGAAGACCAGCGCATTGTCTTCTGCATCCCCTATCTGGAGCGCTTTACCTTGATCGGTACTACCGACCGGGAGTACAGCGGCGACCCGGCGAAAGTCGCCATCACCGACCAGGAAACCCAGTACCTGCTCAACGTGGTCAACGCCCACTTCAACCATCAGTTGAGCCAGGCCGACATCCTTAACACCTATTCCGGGGTACGCCCGTTGTGCAACGACGAGTCGGACAACCCGTCGGCCGTCACCCGCGACTACACGCTGGCGCTGTCGGCAGAGGTCGGTCAGGCCCCATTGCTGTCAGTATTCGGCGGCAAACTGACCACCTACCGCAAGCTGGCCGAATCGGCGATGGCCGAGCTCAAGCCCTTCTTCAGCCAGATGCGCGGCAGCTGGACAGCCACCGCGCCCCTGCCGGGTGGCGAGCAGATGACCACCGCACAAGCGCTGCTGGAGCAACTGGTGGCCCGCCACAGCTGGCTGCCGGTGGACATTGCCCAACGCTGGGCGAACACCTATGGCAGCCGGGTCTGGCAACTGCTCGAGGGTGTGAACGGCCCGGATGACCTCGGCCAGGCCATTGGCGGTGGGCTCTTCGCTCGCGAAGTGGACTACCTTTGCGAGGCGGAGTGGGCGACGACCGCCGACGACATCCTGTGGCGCCGCACCAAACTTGGCCTGTTTACCCATGCAGCAGAACGCCTGGCCCTGGAAAACTACCTGCAACAAACCCGAGTCGGGCTTCCCCAGGGCCACGCCGCGTGATGCAGCGCTGCACAGCAGGCTCAAAGCCTGCTGTGCAGCTCCTGCGCCAGGGTTAGCAACAAGCGTCGCTCGGCCTGCTCGTATTCGTACTTGAGGGCCTTGCAACGCAGGGCGAAGGTCCAGTCGTCGATCTGCCCCTGGCTTACCTGCTCTTCGAGGCTTTCCATCCGCTCATTGAGCGGTTGCAGGACTTGCTCGAAACGCGACGGGTGGCGCTCGCGGGCATGGACCTCCCAGAACGGCCGCTGCGCCAGGGAGCCAATCACTTGCTCAGGTGTCTCGTTTGCCAGAATCTGGTCGCGAGCACGCAGTAGGTCGCTGCTGGTGACATGCGCAAACCCTGGGTAGTGCATTTCATCGTACTCGATGGGCAGGTCCAGGGTGGCACTCAACTTGAGCCGGTAGTACAGCCGGGTCTCGACCTCATCCACGCCGACCGTACGCTGGGCACGCAGGCGCTCGATGTGGCGCACGGCAAGCCGGTCGACTTCGTCCAGGCGCCAAAGCGAACGCCCCAGACGCCATAAACGCCCCTCCAGTCCCGCCGGCTCACCGCCTACGGCGCGCTCCACCATTACACTCAGTTCAAGCTGCTCCAACGTCAACAGCAGCCGGTCTTCACACGTCCTTGGGCCACCGGCTTCAGCGAACAGGCGCACACGCACAGCCTCATGTTGCTCACAGAACTCCAGAATGCGCCAGATACGCGCGCGGTAACGGGTCGGCGCAAGGGCAAAATCCTCGGCAGCGACGAAGTCCGCCAGAAACCGAAACAGGTCGGCCGCGCCCCGCTCAGCGATTAACGCGTCATAGATCGCGCGCCACCGGCCCCGCTGGTGTTCCTCTACCGCATCGGTCAAACGCCCGAACAAAGCGTCGTCTACGGGGCGATGATGCCGTACGCCGCCAGCAGCAGGGTTCCTGGCCCCGGCCTGCTCGAGCTGGGCTTCTTCTGCCTCGTCGAGGGGGTTGTCGTGCAGGGCATGATCTTCCAATTGCAGGCGTAGCCGCGCCAGGTCCTGGCGTAACTGACGGATACGATTGTCTCGCAGATCGATCCTGGCCCGCCAGGACACCGGCTCAGGCATCTGCTCCAGGCCGGTTGACCTGAGCCGCACTTCGCGCAGGTAGCGCAACGTGGTCAACACGGGCGCCCGCCCCAGCGGATTGTAGCTCAAGTCCAGGAACTGCAGGCTCCGCGCCTGCACCAGACGCCCCTCACCCACACTGTCAAGGGCGATCTGGTTGCGCGATAGCGTCAAGGTCCTGAGCCGCTCCAGACTTTCCAGCCCTGCCGGGATCGTGGTCAACCGGTTGCGTGACAGGTCCAGCTCGACCAAATTGCCAAAGCGCGCCAGGAAGTCTTCGTCGATTACAGTAAGGCCGCTGTCGCGCAGGTACAGACGTTTGACATGATCGAAACGGATGCCCGGCGGAAGCTGTGGCAAGCTGCCGATATGCTCGCCATCCAGATCCAGCACGTATTCACCCCCTGCGTTGACCACCTTGCGCCTCCAGCAACGGCGTAGGGCGGTCTCCAACCGACGACGCCTCACGCCCTGCAGCGGGTTGCTGGCGGCCTGGCGCCACTGGCGCAAACAACTGCGTAGTTGCGCCAGATGCTCTTGAAGTTGGGTGTAGTGCTCCCATAGCCCGCCATAGCCACCGCCCACGTTCAGCAAATACGCTTGTATCTCATCGTCGCTCAGGGTCGGAAAAATCTGTTGAATGCCCCGCCGGATCGCTTGCCGCTCGCCACTTCCGCGCCCGCTGAGCGGGTAACCCAGGCGCCCATCCCCGAAACGCTGGGGTGGGCGCAAGGCGCCGTGCACAGGTTGCATGCCACACCATTTGGCGGCCTGTTCCCGGTCACTTGCGGCACTGCGCAACAACCACTGGCCGAAGGCTTCTTCACCCAGGCCACCATTGCCCAGCTCTGCCAGCTGCGCCTCATCCAGGCTCGTCAGCAATGCCCACTGCAAGCTGTGGGAACGCGTCGATCGTGGACTGCGGTAACCGTCGCCGCGCCTGAAGATGTATTGCACCTGCTCGGCGCCCTCACTGCCGGCACTGGCCAGCAGCGCCCCCTGCGCAGTGCGCTCACGAAGCTCCAGCCTCAGCGTCGATGGCCAGGCAAGCCGCTCTCCCAAGACCCCGAAGGCAATGCGTTCGCTGTCGGCGTTGACTGCACGCGGCAGGTACAAGCCGGCACACGCGCGGTCCAGCCGGCGCTCACGCAGTTGCCAGCGCGCCCGCTCGGCCAGCGTCAACGGCAAGCGTTGCCGCTCCAGCAATTGTTCCCGCTCGACGCCGCTGCACTGCGCCATCAACTCAACCAGCTGACGCCTCGACAAACCCGGGAATGCCCTGGCCAACAGACTGCTGCCGTGCTCCGCCACGCTATCGGCAAGCTGCTGCTCCAAGGCCGGGCCGGCCAGGTCGGGGAAGCGCTCATGGGCGCGATAAACATCCAGCGCATCGTACAGCCGTGCGGGGGCATCCACCTGTTCCAGATGCAGGCGCCGCAGCCGGGCTTCACTCAACCCCGTCGCCTGCAACAGGTAATCCGCGGCGGCATCGGGTACACCGGCAAGCCTTGAACTCAGCCGCCTGACCAACTGGCCGGCCCCCTGCCAGTCCCCTGGCCGCTCCAGCTCATGGCGCCAGCCATCGCCACCGTTACTTTCGAGCCTGGGCTGCCAGG
Source organism: Pseudomonas sp. CJQ_9 (assembly GCF_043106615.1). NCBI lineage: Bacteria > Pseudomonadati > Pseudomonadota > Gammaproteobacteria > Pseudomonadales > Pseudomonadaceae > Pseudomonas > Pseudomonas sp. CJQ_9. The sequence continues at coordinate 15,355 of NZ_JBICMS010000094.1, forward strand.
CTTCAGCACGCGATGCGTGGCGAATTCGCGTGCTGCCATGCACAGGATCCTCGCTTACCCGGTACATGGCTCCGTCCAGGTGCCACACCCACTCGTGGAGGTCGTCTCCCGGGCTCCAGTCAATCGAATACCCGGGCAGGTGCGCTGCAACCAAACGAGCATTTGCGGCCTGGTCACGCATTGGCTGCAGCGCGTCCACGAACGGCACGCGCTGCAGGTAATGCCGCGCCGCGGAGGCACCGGTGGCAATCAGCGCACCCGCCACTACGGTTTGCGCAACACCGAACACATGATCCATGGCGCCCTGCCGGTCGCCGATACGCCAGTCCTGGTAGCCTTCGTAAACTTCCCCGGCTAACTCCACCGCGGTGTAGGCCAACAAGCCCTCGCCCAGCACCGGAACGAACATGCCTGCCAGGTTCAAGAGGTTCAGGCCCAGTTCCCGATAGGCTTGCAGCCGGGCATCGCGCGCCTGTTCATCGAGGTCTGCGGTAGGCACGGCCAGCACGTGGGCATCATCGAGCAGTTTGTCTATCTGCAACCCACGCACATGACTGAACAGCGTCGTATTGATGGGCAGGTGCCTGCCATCGAGCTCAGGCACCTGGTGCGCCGCACTTGCCTCTATCCGCTCCTCGAGCAGCTGCTGAAAGCCAACCCGGTCGCGCTCACTGATGAAGCGGCTGAAGAATCGGCGGTAGGGTGCCGTCGTCAGGCGCCTGGCCAACGCCCGAAACACCTCTTCCCAGGACTGATAGACGCGAACCGGCGACTGCGGGTCATTCGGTACCCAGACGAATACCCCCTGCAGGTCCGCCCCCAGCGCTGGCCGCAGTTCCAATGTCACCACGCCTCGCACACATTTGCCCAACAGGTACAGCTGCCGTGGCGCGACCTCACCCGGCCCCGCCGGCACCGTCGGTGACGCGGTAATACAGGGCAACAGCAAGCGGTAGCTGTTCTCGTCCAGATCACCTTTGAGCAATGCGCAGCGTACTGCCACTTCCAGGTCGGCGCGGGCGTTTTCCTCGAAGCACCGGTGTACAGCGGCCTTGGCCGAGCCAGGTGCAGCACCTGGGGCATCGTCCGGCGCCAGGCACTGGCGCAGGATGGCCTGGTAGCGCCCGCCCACATCGGCCTCGCGGCAGCGCCCGGCGAATACCTCGTAACCCACCGGCACGGGCTCGCCGCTGGCGTCGAGCAGCCAGCCCCGGCGGCTGGGCGAAGGGCGCGTGTCGACGATATGGAAATTGTGCAGTACCGCCGCCAGCAACGGCGTGGAAGATCGCAATATGTGCCGACGCATGGGCCAGCCCGGCGCCATCGGCGGCAGTGTAACGGTGCGCTCGACACCCACGTGGCTGCGGCGCAGGTCGGTGATCGTCAGGCCTGCACGGTTCAATACCTGGTTCAAACGGGTAGCTGCGAACTCGTCCAGTGCCGGAATGGCTTGCAGGGTTCGGTGCAGCGAACGGGTGGCTTCTTCCTGGGCCTGCAGCGCGCGGCGCAAGGCAAGCAACCAGTCGACATTGCCATGCGCCACCAGCCATGCAGGCAGGCGCCGGGCAATCAAGGTATCGATCGAATCAGCGGGAAACAACGGCTCGGTCATCGGTTCAGCTCCAGCGACAAGGGCGCCGAGTCAACCAGCCATCCAGCCAGAGGCTGAGGTACACCCATAGCCCCAACCTTGGTTCCTGCAGCGAGCCAGCCTGGGCAAACAATCGGTTTTCCGACCATTGCAATCAGGATAGTTCGGAAAACCGAACAAAAGCCCGAGGTAGACGCACCCCGCCAAGGCGCCGAGCACCCGAACGATCGGGTTTTTTGCTCGTCGAACCCGTTTGGCACGACTCATGCTCTACACTCTTCAACCGAATGCACAGCGCTTCGCTGTATTCGTTGAACGAAAGAGTCCGCCAACGGCTCCATAAAAAAAACAAACACGTCGAGGAAAATTTGATGCGTATCGTTCGTCATCTGTTGGGCGCCACCATTGCAGCTGCGATCATCGCTTCGCCAGCCATGGCCGAAGAACTGACCGGCACCCTCAAGAAGATCAAGGACTCGGGCACCATCACCCTGGGCCACCGCGACTCTTCCATTCCCTTTTCCTACCTGGCCGGCAAACCCGAGCCCGTGGGCTACTCGCATGACATTCAGCTGGCTGTCGTAGATGCCCTGAAAAAACAACTGGGTACGGACATCAAGGTCCGCTACAACCTGGTCACCTCGCAGACCCGCATCCCGCTGGTGCAAAACGGCACCGTCGACCTGGAATGCGGCTCTACCACCAACAACGTCGAGCGCCAGCAGCAAGTCGGCTTCTCGGTCGGCATCTTCGAAGTCGGTACCCGCCTGCTGACCAAGGTCAAGGACGGTCAACCTGCATACAAGGACTTCCCGGACCTGGCTGGCAAGAACGTGGTGACCACCGCCGGCACCACCTCCGAGCGCATTCTCAAGGCGATGAACGCCGACAAGCAGATGAAGATGAACGTGATTTCCGCCAAGGACCACGGTGAAGCCTTCAACATGCTCGAAAGCGGCCGCGCTGTAGCCTTCATGATGGACGACGCCCTGCTCGCCGGTGAAATGGCCAAGGCGCGCAAGCCGGCAGACTGGGTCATCACCGGTACCCCGCAGTCCTATGAAATCTACGGCTGCATGGTGCGCAAGGGTGACGAGGCGTTCAAGAAAGCGGTCGACGATGCCATCGTTGCTTATTTCAAATCGGGCGAAGTCAACAAGAGCTACGACAAGTGGTTCCAGCAACCGATCCCGCCAAAAGGCCTGAACCTGCAGTTCCCGATGAGCGATGAGCTGAAAAAACTGATCGCTGAGCCTACCGACAAGGCCGCGGACGAGAAGAAGTCCTGATCCTCAGATAACGGCCTGGTGCTCGACAGCACGAATCAAATCCTACAGGCCACTCATTAGTGTCTAACCTTTCATCCGAGGGCGCCCCGCGCCCCCGGATGTTCCAAGGTGCCCGTGAAACAACCGTCTGAGGGGAAATCCCGATGAATTACAACTGGGACTGGGGCGTGTTCTTCAAGTCCACCGGCGTGGGCAGCGAGACCTATCTCGACTGGTACATCACCGGCCTGGGCTGGACCATCGCCATCGCCATCTCCGCCTGGATCATCGCCTTGTTGCTGGGCTCGGTGCTCGGCGTCATGCGCACCGTGCCGAACCGCCTGGTATCGGGCATCGCCACCATCTACGTGGAGCTGTTCCGCAATGTGCCGCTGCTGGTGCAGCTGTTCATCTGGTACTTCCTGGTGCCAGACCTGCTGCCCGAAGGCCTGCAGGAATGGTTCAAGCAAGACCTCAACCCGACCACCTCGGCGCTGATCAGTGTGGTCATCTGCCTGGGCCTGTTCACTGCCGCCCGTGTCTGTGAGCAAGTGCGCACCGGCATCCAGGCGCTGCCGCGCGGCCAGGAATCCGCGGCCCGTGCCATGGGTTTCAGCCTGCCGCAGATCTACACCAACGTGCTGCTGCCCCAGGCCTACCGGATCATCATTCCGCCGCTCACCTCCGAATTTCTCAACGTGTTCAAGAACTCCTCGGTGGCATCGCTGATCGGCCTGATGGAGCTTCTGGCGCAAACCAAACAGACCGCCGAATTCTCCGCCAACCTGTTCGAGGCCTTCACCCTGGCCACGCTGATCTACTTCACCCTGAACATGGGGCTGATGCTGCTGATGCGCATGGTCGAGAAGAAAGTCGCCGTGCCTGGCCTGATTTCCGTGGGGGGCAAGTAAATGGACATGGATTTCAGCGAAATCATCCCGGCCCTGCCCGCCCTGTGGGAAGGCATGCTCATGACCTTGCAACTGATGGTCATGGGCGTGGTGGGCGGTATCGTGCTGGGCACCATCCTGGCGCTCATGCGGCTGTCATCGAGCAAGCTGCTGTCGCGCCTGGCCGGTGCCTACGTCAACTATTTCCGCTCGATCCCGCTGCTGCTGGTGATCACCTGGTTCTACCTGGCGGTACCGTTCGTACTGCGCTGGATCACCGGCGAGGACACCCCGGTGGGTGCCTTCACCTCGTGCGTGGTGGCGTTCATGATGTTCGAAGCCGCCTACTTCTGTGAAATCGTCCGCGCCGGTGTGCAGTCGATCTCCAAGGGCCAGATGGGCGCCGCCCAGGCCCTGGGCATGACCTACAGCCAGACCATGCGCCTGATCATCCTGCCGCAGGCTTTTCGCAAGATGACCCCGCTGTTGCTGCAACAGAGCATCATCCTGTTCCAGGATACCTCGCTGGTCTACACCGTGGGCCTGGTGGACTTCCTCAACTCGGCACGCTCCAACGGCGACATCATTGGGCGCTCCCATGAGTTCCTGATCTTCGCCGGGGTCGTGTACTTCCTCATCAGCTTCTCCGCTTCGTGGCTGGTCAAGCGCCTGCAAAAAAGGATCGCCGTATGATTTCCATCAAGAACGTCAACAAGTGGTACGGGGACTTCCAGGTACTGACCGACTGCAGCACCGAGGTCAAAAAAGGTGAAGTGGTGGTGGTGTGCGGCCCTTCGGGTTCGGGCAAGTCCACCCTGATCAAGTGCGTCAACGCCCTGGAGCCGTTCCAGAAGGGCGATATCGTGGTTGATGGCACCTCCATTGCCGACCCCAAGACCAACCTGCCGAAGCTGCGTTCGCGGGTGGGCATGGTGTTCCAGCACTTCGAACTGTTCCCCCACCTGAGCATCACCGAAAACCTGACCATCGCCCAGCGCAAGGTACTGGGCCGCAGTGAGGCGGAGGCCACCAAAAAAGGCCTGGCCCTGCTCGACCGCGTCGGGCTTGGCGCTCATGCCAAGAAGCACCCGGGCCAGCTGTCGGGTGGCCAGCAACAGCGCGTGGCCATTGCCCGTGCACTGTCGATGGACCCGATCGTCATGCTGTTCGACGAGCCGACCTCGGCGCTGGACCCGGAAATGGTCAACGAAGTACTGGACGTGATGGTGGAGCTTGCCCACGAAGGCATGACCATGATGTGCGTGACACACGAAATGGGCTTCGCCCGTAAAGTGGCCAACCGCGTGATCTTCATGGACAAAGGCCACATCATCGAAGACTGCCAGAAGGAAGCGTTCTTCGGCGACCCGACTGCCCGCCACGAACGCACCCAGCACTTCCTCAGCAAGATCCTGCAACACTGACTTTGCTTCATAGAACCGGTCGGCGCGGCTGCCCAATCGGGCAGCAGGCGCTGGTCGTGACAAGGCCACTGTGATGAAATGCGATCCTTCGCTTCTTCTCCCTGCCAAGCCTGCCGTGAAATCCCGCCTGCTCCGTCAATTGCTGTTGCCACCACTGATCATTTTGCTGATGGTCGGCCTGGGTATGGCTGGCTACCTGATCAGCGAGAGCAACGGTATTCGCACCCTCAGCGAAAACGGTGAACGCCAGCTGGAGCTGCACGCGCGCACGGTCGAAAGCGAGATCAGCAAATACACCTATCTGCCGAGCCTGCTGGAGCTGGAAGACAGCGTCTCGCACCTGCTCACCGACCCGGATGGCGGTTCGCGCCAGGCAGTCAACGAATACCTCGAAGGCCTGAACCGGCGCAGCCGCAGCCGGGCAATTTTCGTGCTCGATACCAATGGCCGGGTCCAGGCCACCAGCAACTGGCGCGATGCCGATTCGTTCCTGGGCGAAGACCTGTCGTTCCGCGCCTATTTCCAGACTGCCGTACGCGGCGAACCTGGGCGCTTCTACGGCATCGGCAGCACCACGGGCGAGGCTGGCTACTACCTGGCCCACGGGCTCGAGGAACACGGCAAGATCATTGGCGTGGCGGTGATCAAGGTACGCCTGGATACCCTGGAAGAACGTTGGCAGCGGGCGCGCCTGGAGGCATTCGTCAGCGACGAGAACGGCATCATCATCCTTTCCAGCGACCCTGCCAGGCGCCTGAAGTCGGTACGCCCGCTGACCGCGCAAACTAAGGAACGGCTGGCGCGCAGCCTGCAATATTACTGGTGGCCGTTGAACGAGTTGCAGCCCCTGGCCCGCGAGACCCTGGCCGATGGCGTGGAAAAACTGACCTTCCCCGCCAACAGCGAGACTGCCCACGGCGAGCCCCACGAAGTGGCCTACCTGGCCCAGACCCGGCGGCTGGTCGACACGCCCTGGCATTTCACTCTGCTCACCCCGCTGCAGGACCTGCGCCGCGAATCCATGGTCCAGGGCATTCTGGTGGGGGTCGCCTTCGCCCTGCTGGCCATCCTCGGCATCGCCTGGAACGAGCGGCGCAAAGTCATCGCCACCCGCCTGGCCGCACGCGAGGCGCTGGAGGAAGCCAACAGCCAGCTGGAGCGACGGATTACCGAACGCACCGCCGACCTGCGTGCCAGCAACGAACGCCTGAAAGGCCAGATTCGCGAGCGCCGGCACGCCGAACAAACGCTGCGCCACGCCCAGGACGAGCTGGTGCAGGCCGGCAAGCTGGCAGCCATCGGGCAAATGTCCACCAGCATCGCCCACGAGCTGAACCAGCCGCTGGCTGCCTTGCGGACGCTGTCTGGCAACACGGTGCGCTTCCTCGAACGCGGGGCGCTGGAAACCGCCAGCACCAACCTGCGCACCATGAACGACCTGATTGACCGCATGGGCCGCATCACTGCCAGCCTGCGCTCGTTCGCCCGGCGCAGCGACGACAGTGGCCAGGCTTCCCTGGCCAAGGCGATAGAAGCCACCTTGCAAGTACTGGGCAACCGCATCAGCGCCTGCCACTTGCAGCTGCACAACCACTACGAGGACCAGCAACTGGCCATCGACCAGACCCGCCTGGAGCAGATCCTGGTCAACCTGATCGGCAACGCCCTCGATGCCATGGCTGCGCAGCCCCAGCCCGAACTGTGGCTGGAGGGCGAAGTGCAGGGCGACAAATACCGTTTGCAGGTGCGTGACAATGGCCACGGCATCGACGCCGAGGCGCGCAAGCACCTGTTCGAACCTTTCTTCACCACCAAACCGGGCGAACACGGCCTGGGCCTGGGCCTGACCCTGTCGGCGAGCCTTGCGGCTGCGGCCAAGGGCAGCCTCAACGTCGAGCACCCCGTCACCGGCGGGAGCGCCTTCGTCCTGGCCCTGCCCCTGGTTTCGCCCCCTAACGAATCGGCAGAGCACCCATGAACCAAGCGCCTCTTACCGTCCTGATCGTCGAAGACGACCCGCATGTGCTGCTCGGCTGCCAGCAGGCACTGGCCCTGGAGGACATCGCCTGCGAGGGTGTGGGCAGTGCCGAGCAAGCGCTAGAGCGCATCGGCCACGATTTCGCCGGTATCGTCGTCAGCGATATCCGCCTGCCCGGCATCGACGGCCTGGAGTTGCTCAACCGCCTGAAGGCCCGCGACCGCAGCCTGCCGGTGGTACTGATCACCGGCCACGGCGACATCGACATGGCCGTTGGCGCCATGCGCAATGGTGCCTACGACTTCATGGAAAAGCCGTTCTCCCCGGAGCGCCTGGTCGACGTGGTGCGCCGCGCGCTGGAACAACGGGGGCTGTCCCGCGAAGTGGTCGCCCTGCGCCGCCAGCTGGCCGAACAGAGCAGCCTGGAAGGCCGCATCATCGGCCGCTCGCCGGCCATGGAGCACCTGCGCGAGCTGATTGCCAATGTGGCCGACACCTCGGCCAACGTGCTCATCGAGGGCGAGACCGGCACCGGCAAAGAACTGGTCGCGCGCTGCCTGCATGACTTCAGCCGTCGCCAGGGCCAGCCCTTCGTGGCGCTGAACTGTGGCGGCCTGCCGGAAAACCTGTTCGAGACCGAGATTTTTGGCCACGAGGCGAACGCCTTCACCGGTGCCGGCAAGCGCCGTATTGGCAAGATCGAACACGCCAATGGCGGCACGCTGTTCCTCGACGAAGTGGAGAGCATGCCGATCAACCTGCAGATCAAGCTGCTGCGCGTTTTGCAGGAGCGCACCCTGGAACGTTTGGGGTCGAACCAGAGCATTGCCGTGGATTGCCGGGTGATTGCGGCAACCAAGGCCGACCTCGATAGCCTGGGCCAGAGCGGTCAGTTCCGCAGCGACCTGTACTACCGGTTGAACGTGGTGACCCTGGAGCTGCCACCGCTGCGCGAGCGCCGCGAAGACATCCTGCAATTGTTCGAGCACTTCCTACAGCAATCGGCCCTGCGCTTCGATCGGGAAACACCGACCCTGGACAGCCAGACCCTGTCCCGCCTCCTCGCCCACGACTGGCCAGGCAATGTGCGGGAACTGCGCAACGTGGCCGAACGCTACGCCCTGGGCCTGCCGGCGTTCAAGAAAGGGCCCAGCGGGGGGGCCAGCCAAGGCCTGGGCTTTGCCGAGGCAGTGGAGGCGTTTGAACGCAACCTGCTCAGCGATGCACTGCAACGCACCGGCGGCAACCTCAGCCAGGCCAGCCAGGAGCTGGGCATGGCCAAGACCACGCTGTTCGACAAGGTCAAAAAATACGGCCTTGGTTGACCTCGACAACCGTGTGAAGTGCCTGCGGCGCGGGTATTCGGGCCCCAGTGGGTGTGGGCCAGCCGCAGGCGGTGCGGCGCTACGCCCAGTCGACAGCGTTGCCAACATGAGCGAAACTCAACTCATTGCTTCGTTCACCCCATTCACACCCCGGAGTCAGCAGTGCTGGAGATCCGCCACCTGAAAACCCTTCATGCCTTGCGCGAGGCCGACAGCCTTGTGGAAGCCGCCGAGCGCCTGCATCTGACCCAGTCGGCGCTGTCTCACCAGTTCAAGGAGCTGGAGGAGCGCCTGGGCCTGCCGCTGTTCGTACGCAAGAGCAAGCCGATACGCTTTACCAGCGCCGGGCTGCGCCTGCTGCAACTGGCCGATGCCACCCTGCCGTTGCTACGGGGTGCCGAACGCGACATCGCGCGCCTGGCCGGCGGTACCGCCGGGCGCCTGCACATGGCAATCGAATGCCACAGCTGCTTCCAGTGGCTGATGCCGACCATCGACCAATTCCGCGATGCCTGGCCGGAAGTCGAGCTGGACCTGGCTTCAGGCTTCGCCTTTGCACCCCTGCCAGCCCTGGCCCGTGGGGACCTCGACCTGGTGGTGACCTCCGACCCGGTGGACCTGGCCGGCATCACCTACGTGCCGCTGTTCACCTACGAAGCCATGCTGGCGGTCGCCAACCAGCATGCGCTGGCCAGCAAGCCGTATATCGTGCCCCAGGACCTGCTCGACCAGACCCTGATCACCTACCCGGTGGAGCGCGACCGCCTGGACATCTTCACCCGCTTCCTGGAGCCGGCCGACGTCGAGCCGGCCGCCGTGCGCACCTCGGAGCTGACCGTGATGATGATGCAGCTGGTCGCCAGCGGCCGGGGGGTGTGCGGCATGCCGCACTGGGCTTTGCATGAGTACAGTGCGCGCGGTTATGTGAAAGGCAAGCGCCTGGGCGAGAAAGGCCTGTTTGCGACGCTTTACGCCGCTGTGCGCACGGACATGCTCGATGCGCCGTACATGCGCGACTTTCTGCTGACCGCCAAGGATACCTCCTTCGCCACCCTCGACGGCGTCAGCGCGGTGCGTTGAGCAACTGGCGGTACAGCGGCAGGATCAGATCGCGGGTCAAGGGTGCCAGTGGCGTGTCTGGCGCCTGATCTGCAGCCAGCCATACCACCTCCTCGATTTCTGCCGCCGGGACCACGGCAGCGGCGCTGTCCACGCGAAACAGCTCGGCTTGCACGTCGAAGCCGGGCTCGTTGGCAGCCGTGGCAGTGAACTGGCCCAAGTGCACGGCCTGGGCCGGGTCGATGTGCAGGCCCAATTCCTCGTGCAGTTCGCGTACCAGTGCCTGCAGCGCCGTTTCACCCGCATCGATCTTGCCCCCCGGCTGCATGAAGGCTTCGGTGCCACGCTTGCGCACCAGCAAGGTGCGCCCCTGGGGGTCGAGCAACAGGGCGGCGGCGATGCGAATGGTATTGGGCATGGGGTGAACTCGCTGGCAACAATGGCCGGGGAGGATCCCACGGGCTCGCTTGGCCTGACAAGGCCATTGTCGCGTGTGCCGGCCAGACGAACGGCCCCTTGCCAAAGCGCCCATGCCCCTCCATAACCAACCCATGAACCTGCCCGCCCAACAGCACCCGGTGCTCGAACTGTTCCACCCCGCCGTACGCACCTGGTTCGGCCGCCACTTCGCAACCGTTACCGATGCCCAGGCCCAGGCCTGGCCCTTGGTTCATGGCGGCCAGTCGATGCTGTTGGCCGCACCCACCGGCTCTGGCAAGACCCTGAGCGCGTTCCTGGCCGTGCTCGATGAACTGTTCTGCCAGGGCCTGGCGCAGCAGGGCCAACTGCCGGCGCTGACCCAGGTGGTCTATGTTTCGCCGCTCAAGGCGCTGTCCAATGACATCCGCGTCAACCTGCAAGCCCCGCTCGAGGGTATCAGCCAGGCCCTGGCAGAACAGGGCCTGGCCGCACCCCGCATCACCACCGCCGTGCGCACCGGCGATACGCCGCAAAAAGAGCGCGCCGCCATGCGCAAGCTGGCACCGCACATTTTGGTAACGACTCCCGAATCCCTGTATGTACTGATGGGTTCAGCGTCTGGCCGTGAAGGCCTGCGCAACGTGCATACGGTAATCGTCGACGAGATCCATGCCTTGGCCGGCAACAAGCGCGGGGCGCATCTGGCGCTGACCCTGGAACGCCTGCAGGCCTTGGCAGGCCGGCCCTTGCGCCGTATTGGCCTGTCTGCCACGCAGCGCCCGGTGGCGCGGGTGGCGCAGTTTCTGGCCGGGAGCGGCCGGCCCTGCGCGGTTGTCGATGTCGGCCATGCCCGGCCACGCGACCTGGCCATCGAGCTGCCGCCGGTACCGTTGGGGGCGGTCATGGCCACCGATGTCTGGGGCCTGGTCTACGACCGCCTGGCAGCCCTGGCCCGCAAGCATCGCACCACCCTGGTCTTCGTCAACACCCGGCGCCTGGCTGAGCGCATCACCCGCCACCTCAGCGACCGCCTGGGCAAGGATGCCGTGGCTGCACACCATGGCAGCCTGGCCAAGGAGCTGCGCCTGGGCGCCGAGCAACGGCTCAAGCACGGCCAGTTGCAGGTGCTGGTGGCCACCGCTTCACTGGAGCTGGGCATCGACATAGGCGACATCGACCTGGTCTGCCAGGTTGCCTCGCCGGGTTCGATTGCCGCCTTCCTGCAACGGGTTGGCCGCGCCAGCCACCAGGTCGATGGCGTGCCCAAAGGGCGCTTGTTCCCGACATCGCGTGACGACCTGATCGAGTGCGTGGCCCTGCTCGACTGCGTACGCCGTGGGGAACTGGAGGCGCTGCACATACCCCGGGCGCCCCTGGACGTGCTGGCCCAGCAGATCGTCGCCGAAGCCTGCAACCAGCCGTGGCACGAACAGGCGTTGTTCGACTGCCTGCGCCAGGCCACACCTTATGCCCACCTCGACCAGCAGCACTACCAGGCCCTGCTGCGCATGCTTGCCGAGGGCTACAACGGCCGCCAGGGCGTACGCAGTGCCTACCTGCACCGCGATGCGGTAAGCGGCACATTGCGGGGCCGCCGCGGCAGTCAGCTGACCGCGCTGACCAGTGGCGGCACCCTTCCGGACAATGCCGACTACAGCGTATTGCTGGAGCCGCAGGCGCTGAACATTGGCAGCGTCAATGAAGACTTCGCGGTGGAGAGCATCGCAGGCGACATCTTCCAGCTGGGCAATGCCTCGTACCGCATCCTGCGCGTCGAGTCGGGCCGGGTTCGGGTGGAGGATGCCCAAGGGCTGCCGCCCACCATTCCGTTCTGGCTCGGCGAGGCGCCTGGCCGCAGCGACGAGCTGTCCGCGGCCGTGGCCAGGCTGCAGGCACAGCTTGACCAGCAGCTGACGCTGGCCGACGGCGATACCCGCGCGGTGTCGGCATGGCTGCAGCGTACGTTCGAGCTGGGCGAAGACTGTGCCGAGCAGTTGCTCGACTACCTGGGCCGTACCCGCGAAGTGCTCGGTGCCCTGCCCTCGCAGCAAACGTTGGTGATGGAGCGTTTCTTCGATGCCTCCGGCGGCACCCAGCTGATCATCCATTCGCCCTACGGCAGCCGCATCAATCGCGCCTGGGGCCTGGCCTTGCGCAAACGCTTCTGTCGCACCTTCAATTTCGAACTGCAGGCGGCCGCCAGCGAGGACGCCATCGTGCTGTCGCTGTCCACCAGCCACAGTTTCGACCTCGACGAGGTCTGGCGTTACCTGAAAAGCGGCAGCGCAGAAGCCCTCCTCATACAGGCCGTGCTCGAAGCGCCACTGTTCGGTGTGCGCTGGCGCTGGAACGCCAGTGTCGCCATGGCCCTACCGCGCTTCGTAGGCGGGCGCAAAGTCGCGCCGCAAATCCAGCGCATGAAAAGCGAAGACCTGGTTGCCGCAGTATTTCCCGACCAGATCGCCTGCCTGGAAAATATCGCCGGCGAGCGGCAGATACCCGAACACCCACTGGTCGAGCAGACCCTCGACGACTGCCTGCACGAGGCACTGGATTGCACGGGCTGGCTGGCCCTGTTGAGGCGCATGGAAAGCGGGGCGGTACGCCTGCTGTGCCGCGATTTGCCTGCGCCATCGCCACTGGCGTCGGCCATTCTCAATGCCCGGCCTTATACGTTCCTCGACGACGCACCGCTGGAAGAGCGGCGTACCCAGGCGGTGCTCAACCGGCGCTGGAACGAGGTGCACAGCAGTGACGACCTGGGCGCACTGGATGCCGACGCCATTGCTGCCGTGGCCGCCGAGGCCTGGCCGCAGCCGCGCAATAGCGACGAAATGCATGAAGCCCTGATGAGCCTGGGCGCCATCAGCCAGGCGCAGGTCAGCGCCAACCCTGGTTGGAACCTGCTCCTCAGGCAACTGGCCAAGGCCGGCCGCGCCTTGCGCCTGCCCCGCGAGCAGCTGTGGCTGGCCCGTGAGCGCCTGAACCTGTTGCAGGCAATCTACCCGGCGACGCCCCTCGAACCGGCGCTGGAGCAGTTGCCTGGCTTCGATCAGCCCATCGAGCGCGACAATGCCCTGGCCGAACTGCTGCGTGGCCGCCTGAGCGCCCATGGCCCGCAGACGCTGGTACAGATCGCCGCGCCGTTGGGCATGCCAGCGCAGGCAGTCGAACAGGCTCTGGCCCGCCTGGAAGCCGAAGGTTACGTGCTGCGCGGCTATTTCAGCCCGGCCGCCAGCGAGCTGCAATGGTGCGAACGCCATTTGCTGGCACGCATCCACCGCTACACGGTCAAGCGCTTGCGTCGCGAAATCGAGCCGGTCAGCCTGCAGGACTTCATGCGTTTTCTGTTCGACTGGCAGCACCTGGCACCTGACACGCGCCTGCGTGGCCCGCAGGCCGTAGCCGAAGTGCTTGGGCAGTTGCAGGGCTTCCCCAGTGCAGCCGCAGCCTGGGAGGCCGAACTGCTGCCCGCACGCATCCTCGACTACAGCCCCCACTGGCTCGATGATGCCTGCCGTAGCGGGCAATTCGCCTGGAGCCGGCTGGCCGCGACCCGCTCAAGCAGCACCTTGTCGAGCACCCCGCTGGTGTTGCTGCCTCGGGAGCACCTGGGGCTGTGGCGCAGCCTGGCGCCCGCCCCTGCCGTACAGAGCCTTGGCGCAAGGGCGCAGCGGGTACATGAGGTGCTGCAGGCTGAGGGCGCGTTGTTCTTCGACGAACTGACCCACGATGCCCGCCTGCTGCCCAGCGAACTGGAAACAGCGTTGCAGGAACTGGTGGGTGCCGGCCTGGTAGGTGCCGACAGCTTCACTGGCCTGCGCAGCCTGATCGCCCCGGCGGCGAAACGCGCTTCACGCACCCGCCGGCACGGCCATGCACCGTTCTCCAGCAGCATGTCCCATGCCGGGCGCTGGGCATTGCTGCGCCAGGGCACGGCGGATGACAGCCAGCGCCTGGAGCACATCGCCCACGCCCTGCTAAGGCGCTATGGCGTGGTGTGCTGGCGGCTGCTGGAGCGCGAGAGCGATGTACTGCCGCCGTGGCGGGAACTGCTGCGCTGCTACCACCGGCTGGAGGCGCGCGGCGAGATCCGCGGGGGGCGCTTCATTGCCGGGTTGGCTGGTGAACAATTTGCCTTGCCGGAGGCAGTGGGGTTGCTGCGCCAGGTACGCCGGCGCGAGGCGGACGGTGCATTGCAGGTGGTCAGTGCCAGTGACCCGCTGAACCTGATCGGCTCGTTGCTGCCGGGGGTGAAGGTGCCGGCGGTGAGCGGCAACCGCCTGCTGTACCGCGACGGCGTGCCAGTGGCCAAGCGCGTGGCCGGGCGCCCTGTGTACCTGAGCGAGGCGCCCGCGCACGAGCAGGAAAGCTGGCGACAGAAGCTGCTGCGCGGCGCACTGTGAACAGCCTGTCTTGCCGACCAAGGGCCGGGGCTGTTGCCGCTTGGCGTGGCGAGAATGATTGTCGCTACCCCGATTTTAATTTGCAGCGCCCGGCAACTTGGCTATGGTCGGGGTTTGCCCCCAGGCCCTGAGCCTGACCGCGCCATCGCAAGGACCCTGTATGAGCCTGTCACTTCTCAGCCGCTATGCCTTCTTCGCCGCCTGTGTCCTGTTCACCTTGGCGAGCCTGCCCTTCAGTCAGCATGAATGGCTGTGGCCCTTCACCCTGACCGCAGGCGTTCTCAGCCTGATCGGGCTGTTCGACCTGCTGCAGCGGCGCCACGCCGTGCGCCGCAACTACCCCATCCTGGGCAACATCCGCTACCTGGTAGAGACCATCCGCCCGGAGATCCGCCAGTACCTGCTGGAGTCCGACAGCGACGCACTGCCGTTCTCCCGTGCGCAGCGCTCGCTGGTGTATGCCCGGGCCAAGAACGAAGCTTCCGACAAACCGTTCGGCACCTTGATCGATGTGTACCAGTCCGGCTTCGAGTTCATTGGCCACTCCATGCGCCCGGCACCTTTGGCCGACCCGGCCAGCTTCCGCATCATCATTGGCGGGCCGCAGTGCAGCCAGCCGTATTCGGCCTCGATTTTCAATATCTCGGCCATGAGCTTCGGCTCGCTCAGCGCCAACGCTATCCGCGCGCTCAACCAGGGCGCCAAACTGGGCAACTTCCACCATGACACTGGCGAAGGCAGCATCAGCCCGTACCACCGTGAACACGGTGGTGACCTGGTATGGGAACTGGGCAGCGGCTACTTTGGCTGCCGCACCGCGGACGGGCGTTTCGACCCTGAGCGCTTCGCCGCACAAGCCCGTAGCCCGCAGGTGCGCATGATCGAAGTAAAGATGAGCCAGGGCGCCAAGCCCGGCCATGGCGGTATCCTGCCCAAGCACAAGGTCACCCAGGAAATTGCCGAGACCCGTGGCGTGCTGATGGGCGAAGACTGCATTTCGCCGTCGCGGCACAGCGCCTTTTCCACCCCCATCGAAATGATGCAGTTCATCGCCCAGCTACGCGAACTGTCCGGCGGCAAGCCGGTGGGTTTCAAGTTCTGCCTGGGCCACCCGTGGGAGTTCATGGGCATCGCCAAGGCCATGTTGGAGACCGGTATCCTGCCGGATTTCATCGTCGTCGATGGCAAGGAAGGCGGCACCGGCGCGGCGCCGGTGGAATTCACCGATCACATTGGCGTGCCCCTGCGTGAGGGGTTGCTGTTCGTGCACAACACCCTCGTCGGCCTGAACCTGCGCGACAAGATCAAGCTGGGCGCCAGCGGCAAGATTGTCAGCGCCTTCGACATCGCCAGCGTGCTGGCCATTGGCGCCGACTGGGCCAATTCGGCGCGCGGCTTCATGTTCGCCATTGGCTGCATCCAGTCGCAAAGCTGCCACACCAACAAATGCCCCACTGGCGTGGCCACGCAAGACCCGCTGCGCCAACGTGCGCTGGTAGTGCCGGACAAGGCCCAGCGGGTGCTGAACTTCCACCACAACACCTTGCGCGCGCTGGCAGAAATGCTGGCGGCGGCTGGCCTGGAACACCCGGCACAGCTGGAGGCCAAGCACTTGGTGCGCCGCATCTCGGCCACCGAGATCAAACTGTTCTCGCAGATGCATGTGTTCCTCAAACCGGGCGAGCTGCTCACCGGCGAGGTGGATGGCCAGTTCTATTCGCGCATGTGGCAGCTGGCCAGGGCCGACAGCTTCGAGCCGCACAGTGAGGTCGCGGCCTGACGCGCCCCGGGGGCTGCTTGGCAGCCCTGCTGCGATCCCTGTGGGAGATTCTATGGTTTCTGGCAAGGGTAGCCGCAGCATCTTCAGCGCCTGTGAGATCGAGCGCCGCCCGCGCGGCGCTTCGCGGGTGAACCCGCTCCGTTTGTCTCGGGCCAGTATTGCCTATGCCGGACGC
>NZ_JBICMS010000095.1:0-166871 GCF_043106615.1 Pseudomonas sp. CJQ_9
TCAAAAGGCTCCCGCTTCCCAAACAGAGGCTGGAAATTGAAGCTCGCACTGAAGGGGTTTCGATCCTCGGTGGCGTAGCTCCAAACCTCGTCTTCAAAAGCCTGGGCCAGCACAGGAAGTTCAATCCCGACAAGGTCCTGGACTTGAACCAGCCAAACAGCCCTGTCCACAATCTTGATGAGGTAGTCGATCAATCCATAGGAAGCCAGGTAGAAGCGTTTAATCATCGCTGGCTCTACAAAACTGATGGTTTGAACAGGCAGTTCGCCCTCGATTGCCTGCAACAACATCACGAAATGAAGAGGCGTATTAGCGGAGAAGTTGAAGCGATCGTATGCCACCGTGGCCGAAAACCTGCGTCGCAGTTGCTCGTTTGCCAGCAGCAGATTTTCGGTGCGCTTCAAGCCAATCAGAACAAATGCGATACAGGTTTCATTCATCAGACTCTTGATCCAGTCTGCTGCCTCATACGCACCGTTACGACGATAATCGACCAGGTGCTGCGCCTCATCGAGTACCAACATCTCCACGCCAAGGTTCTTCAGGAGGAGGACTACGCGTGCAAATTTAACCTCAGCAGAATGTCCTCGTGCCTCAGCGAAAGGATCCTTCAACTCTGCCAAAATGGCTGCTGCCAAGTTTTTCTTAGTAGGAGACGAAGGCATCTCAACGAACAGAACTGCCCGCTTCTGCGGGTCATGGCTCTCCGATTCTTCCAGTGACCGAATGTACTCCTTAACCAATGTGCTCTTGCCCACACCGCTTGGACCTTGGATCAGCAACCCTTTACTTGCTCTGGTACGCCGACTATCGCCGTGGATTTCGCCTAGTCGCGTCAACGCTCGCTCGACTTGAGGGCTGTGAATAAAACGATCGCGGAGCGTAAAGCTGTATTCACCATGCTCATAGCATTCGTAAAGATCGATGGCGTTCATGGCTTAGAGCTCCCAGCAGGGCGACGAACCGAAACCTTGAAGGCTGCTGGCGGAATGTTAGGAATAGAGTCACCGGTCCATTCCACTTCAGCGAGTACCTTCGGTGGAGGCGTGCTTTCGGTCACTCGACCCTCCTTGTCAATCTTCGCTATGGCAGCTGCGCGCCGTTTTCTGAGCGTCTGCGAACGGCGGGCCTCGTCTGCATCCTCCATAATTTCCTGGTAGCACCTGTGCGTAGCCTCGAAGCTAGGCTGCTCATTGTATTTTTCTCGCAGCGCTTTCTCGGCAGCCTTCCACACCTCCCTGCTCTTACCGGCCATTCGCTCATCTTTGGCGGGCACTTTGAAGAACAAGTTTCTGAAGCGGTCGTGAACCCAGACGTGCCCGGCTTCGTCTCGATAGCGGACGTTTACCTTTTCCCCGTCTGCCAAACGCATACGTAGTTCAGCAAGTTCCGTAGAGTGGTAGCCCACTTTGGCTACCTCGATGCCGTAATGGTGAACCTTCACCGAGGCCCGCTTGGCCAGAATGCACTCCAACGAATCCAGGTCGACGGGAAGGCTAATGACATGGTTCGCCTCGCTAGTCCCCCAGACTTGAGCCGGTGTTCTGTTGTCCAGCCCCCGATGAGGAGTCTGGTGGTAACCATCGACGATCCATTTCACTACCACCGCTTCCAATTGAGGGAGCGTGAAGCATGCATTCTTCTCCGAGTCGTAATCGCCACGTTGCTGGATATTTGAGAAGGTGGTACCCGGGAGGTTGTGGATAAGCCCCAGGTTCTGTGTGCTGAAAAAGCGTTCGACGGCACCTTTCCTTTGAGGGGCTCTGGAAGCGGGATACATTATCTCGATACCCAACTCGTTGAACCCCATGATGAGATCACCCGCGTGAAATTCCGCCGCGTTGTCTGGGACGATGCGAGCCGGCAGCCCACGTGCCCACCATTCATTTCTCACTTTAGGAAAACGCTTCAGCAGTTCGGCCTTTGGGCGGATTGAGCGTTCGATCACACGAAGCACGGTCTCCGTATTTGGCGCCGACAGGTGAAGCAGATATCCCATCACCATTCGAGAGAAACGGTCGAGGACGATCGTCAGATAGGGGCGCCCAATGCACAGCCCCGAGGTTTCATCCACAAGCTGTACGTCCAATAGCGTGTGATCAATCTCCCACCGTTCCAAAATCTCATGGACACGTAGGACACCCGCCGCAACGCGGTGCTTTTTGTCTGCTGCGTGTTTTCCGAGCCTCTCCTTATCCACAAGGTACGGATCCAGCTTGGCGATGTACCTTCGGACAGTCATTCCGCTTGGGATCTTGAGCTGATCCGAAGACAAACGACTTTTGTTCCGCTCTTTTATCTGGTCCTCGAATTCTGAAACGACCACGCTGACCGCAGGAATCGTATCCTGCAGGTAGGTTTTATTAATCACGCCTTCAAGAATAACTTCGAGCTCTCCCTGTATCGCGGGGGCCCGTCCCTTTTTGGCATGCTGAGGGATAAGCTTTACTACGTTCTGGCCAATGTATTTGGCTGCCCAACGTCGAATGGTGGAAACCGAGGGTGCGCACGCATCCCCAATCTTTTTGGCGATTTCTCTAAGTGTCTTGATCATGTCTTCGTCACCCGGTAGCTTGTATTTACCGCGCTTAGTTAGGTCGTCCAGATACTTGCGTCGGCGCAATGCTTCATCCCCATGTTTTTTGGGGAAGCATGAGATGTCTGGAGGGATGTTCCGTACATACGGAACCTTCCCGAGATAAGGCTGATCAGCGGAGATCTCGATCTCGCGCTTCTCGTAGGCCTCATAGAACTCCTTTTCGGATAGCTTCGTGGGCTCACCAAGCTCATCGAAAAAGAGCAGCTTCCGGTCGATAAGCCTCTTCTCAAGCACCATCAGTACGCCACGAACGATGACGACCAATTTCACCCTAAGGGAAAAGGTTTGCATGGCGGTGCCCCCCTTGCAGGAAGACCGGGGAATTAGTGTCAATTGACCTATCTAGGTCAATACCCACCACCCCAAGGCCTAACAAGCGCCAGGCTTTCCTCTCACCAACCACGCAGAGCAAATCTGCAACGGTCATAGGCGGCCATTCGTTGAAGGCCGCCATTACCTCCTCCAACGCCTGATGCGAAAGCTCTGGACCGCGCCGGTGATACATCAACCTTCTAAGATTGGTAGCCAGGGGTTCAGCTTCAATTAACTTTTCAGTGATCACCGAAAAGTTACGGGCAGTGGCGTTGAAGTAGCGCTCAGCGGCATCCAGTCGCTGCCTGACGCTGGCAATCTTCAGTCGGTCGTGAGGCTTCACTTCAAACCACCACTCGCGCCCATCCGCGAGGAAAACCTGTACGTCTGGGTAATATTTGAAGTAGCCCTGGAGCGATGGAACACGTTCCTCACTGGGCTGCGGGACGTAGCCGATGACCGCAGGAGACAGCTCAAGAAGCCGAAAAAGAGCGCCTTCGAGCTGGGACTCCCAGGGCACAGGCTTTTTATTTTTGAGCGATGGGAAGTAGCCGCGGTAATGGTTGGACCGCCGCGTGACCACCTTTCGTACTGTCATGAAACACCTCCGAAAATCTCGAAACGAGCGCCGACGCTGCGCCAAAAAATCAAGGCGCAGAGCGGGCGAAGTGAGGCCTTTCGACAGGCAACACTGTGCCGTCGAGTGGCCTCGCTAAGGTCGAAAAGATGGGAGAGGATTGACAGCCGCTTCGAAAAAGCAGACATTGCGGATTCTCAGTACGCAAGTCAGCTTCGCTAAGCGCGGTCAGTCCTCTGAGGATTGGTCGCGTTTTTCTACATTTTGAGGCCTCCTTTTCTGCTCATAAGTCATGACCCTCATGACTGATCAGAATCTCAAGCAAGCGGCTTGCTCTATTTACTTCTAAACCGCCACGTGGTGATTGCCCGAGCAGTTTTGATCTGATCTGAAGTTCTCGCTCCAACCAGCTGATTGGATTACAAATCTTCAGAGCGATGCTGAAAAAGTTAGTCATAGATCTTATTCCAACATCACTTCGAAATCTACAATAAATCTAATTCGGCAAGTTCTGCTCAATACTGCCTCGATACTAAGTTTCTAAAAATAGATACTTAACAAGTATGTGTAATTAACTATTAACTTGTACGAGTATAAATTTTGGAATCGCAGCAATCCCTCAACACCTAAGGTCCGCCGCTGACCTTTTCAGTTTTCCCGGCTGCCCATCAGATCCCTTCCTCAATGCATCCCCATCCCCCTGAAATTCCAACGAGTGGAGTAGGGCGTACCGGCGGAACTCCGGGCAAAAAAAAAGCCCGCGATGGCGGGCTTGATGGTGACCGACGGGGACCAGGTTCGCAGTCCCGGTCGGTCAACTATTTGTGAAACCGTGCAGCTATTCTGTGAACCTACACCTGATTAGAAGTCCAGGTTAGAAACCGACAGGGCATTGCTCTCGATAAAGTCCCGGCGCGGTTCGACCGCATCACCCATCAGGGTGTTGAAGATCTGGTCGGCAGCGATTGCATCTTCGATGGTGACCTTGAGCATGCGGCGCACGGTTGGGTCCATGGTGGTTTCCCACAGCTGCTCAGGGTTCATCTCACCCAGCCCTTTGTACCGCTGGATAGTATGCCGCTTGGTGCTTTCGTTCATCAGCCAGTCCAGCGCTTCTTTGAACTCGCTGACCGCCTTGCGGCGCTCACCGCGCTGCACATAAGCGCCTTCGCCCAGCAGGGTAGAAAGGTTGGCGCCCAGGTTCACCACCGTACGGTAGTCATTGCTGCCAAAGAAGTCGCGGTTGAACGTAACGTAGCTGGCCAGGCCGTGGGAGGTCACTTCCACTTCCGGCAGCCACACGTTGCGCTCTTTGTCTTCGCGCAGGCTGGCCTGATAAGCAAGGCCGGACTTCTGGCTGTTGCTCAAGCGCGCCTGGAACTTCACCAGCCAGGCTTGCATCGCAGCATGATCGCCCAGTTGCTCGACGGTCACTTCCGGCAGGTAGATGAAATGCTCGGTGATTTCTTCTGGGTACAGGCGCGACAGACGCTTGAGCGTTTTCATCACGCCGCGGAATTCGTTGACCAGGTTTTCCAGTTGTACACCGGCAACTGCTGGCGCCGACTCGTCCAAGTGCAGGCTGGCATCTTCCAGGGCCGACTGGGTCATGTACTCTTCCATGGCCTCGTCGTCTTTGATGTACTGCTCCTGCTTACCTCGCTTGACCTTGTACAGCGGCGGCTGAGCAATGTAGATGTAGCCGCGCTCGACAAGCTCCGGCAACTGGCGGAAGAAGAAAGTCAGCAACAAGGTACGGATGTGCGAACCGTCAACGTCAGCATCGGTCATGATGATGATGTTGTGATAACGCAGTTTATCGATGTTGTACTCTTCGCGGCCAATGCCACAACCCAGCGCCGTGATCAGCGTGCCCACTTCCTGGGACGAGATCATCTTGTCGAAGCGCGCCTTCTCGACGTTGAGGATCTTACCCTTCAGCGGCAGGATCGCCTGGGTACGGCGGTTACGGCCCTGCTTGGCGGAGCCACCTGCGGAGTCACCCTCCACCAGGTACAGTTCAGAAAGGGCAGGGTCCTTTTCCTGGCAGTCCGCCAATTTGCCCGGCAAGCCGGCAATGTCCAACGCGCCCTTGCGACGGGTCATCTCACGGGCTTTGCGGGCCGCTTCCCGAGCACGCGCAGCGTCGATCATCTTGCCAACGACGGCCTTGGCCTCGTTAGGGTTCTCCAGCAGGAAGTCGGCAAAGTACTTGTTCATTTCCTGCTCAACGGCGGTTTTCACCTCCGAGGAAACCAACTTGTCTTTGGTCTGCGAGCTGAACTTAGGGTCCGGGACCTTGACCGAAATGATCGCGGTCAAGCCTTCACGGGCATCGTCGCCAGTGGTAGCTACCTTGTTCTTCTTCGCCAGGCCTTCCTGCTCGATGTAGTTGTTCAGGCTACGGGTCAGCGAGGAACGGAAGCCCACCAGGTGGGTACCACCATCACGCTGCGGAATGTTGTTGGTGAAGCACAGCAGGTTTTCGTTGAAGCTGTCGTTCCATTGCAGGGCAACTTCAACGCCGACGCCATCCTCGCGCTGCACATTGAAGTGGAACACCTGGTTGTTGACCGGCGTCTTATTGGTGTTCAGGTACTCTACAAACGCTCGCAGGCCACCTTCATATTTGAAGAACTCTTCCTTACCACTGCGTTCGTCCTTCAGCAGAATGCCGACGCCGGAGTTGAGGAACGACAGCTCGCGAATCCGCTTGGCCAGGATGTCCCAGCTGAAATGGATGTTCTTGAAGGTCTCAGCCGAAGGCTTGAAATGGATATGGGTACCCGTGGTTTCGCTGTCACCCACAACCGCCATCGGCGCTTGTGGAACACCGTGCACGTAGGTCTGTTCCCAGATCTTGCCGCTGCGGCGAACGGTCAATACCAGTTTCTCGGAGAGGGCGTTCACGACCGAAACCCCAACACCGTGCAAACCGCCGGAGACTTTGTAGGAGTTATCGTCAAACTTACCGCCGGCGTGCAGCACGGTCATGATGACCTCAGCGGCGGAAACACCTTCTTCTTTATGCACGTCGACCGGAATGCCCCGACCGTTGTCGCGGACACTGATGGATTCGTCCGGGTGAATAATGACAGTGATGTCATCGCAGTGACCGGCGAGGGCTTCGTCGATCGAGTTGTCGACCACTTCGAAGACCATGTGGTGCAGGCCGCTACCATCATCGGTGTCGCCAATGTACATGCCGGGACGCTTGCGTACGGCATCCAAACCTTTCAGCACCTTGATGCTGGAGGAGTCGTACGTTTGATTTTCGCTCATGCCTTCACTCCCGATGGTCGTGGGTCTGGGTGATACGGCCTTGTTCCACGTGGAACAAAGCAACTGGCGTTTCCGTCTGCCAGCCTTCCCTCAGTAATTCGTGATCTACACAGGTGATGAACACCTGGCAGCGTAATTCTTCAAGCAAGCGGCACAGAGCGCGGCGGTGCTGGTCGTCGAGTTCGGACGGCAAGTCATCCACGAGATAAATACAGTGACCGCGGCGAGCCTGGCTGACGAGGTGGCCTTGGGCAATGCGCAGTGCGCACACCACCAACTTTTGCTGACCACGCGACAAAATGTCGGCTGCATTATTGGCAGCCAGACGAAGACGCAGATCAGCGCGCTGCGGACCGGCTTGGGTATGGCCCATTTGCTGATCGCGAAGGAGAGAGGAGGCGAGTACTTCTTGCAGTTCCCGGTCCTTGTCCCAGCCTCGGTAGTAGCTCAGGGTCAACCCGTCCAGTTCGACCAGTTCGCTCAGGGTTCGCTCGAAGACGGGCTTCAAGGCCTTGATATAGTTGCGACGGTATTCATCTATTTCCGCACTGGCCAGGCACAGTTCCCGGTCCCAGGCGGCTTGCGAAGCTGGGTCAAGTGTACCATGCCGCAACCATGAGTTCCGCTGCCGCAGCGCCTTCTGCAGCCGTTGCCAAGCGGGTAGGAAGCGAGGTTCCACGTGGAACACTCCCCAATCCAGGAACTGGCGGCGAATTTTTGGTGCGCCCTCCAGCAGCCGAAAGCTGTCCGGGTTGATGAGCTGCAACGGCAGCAGCTCTGCCAACTGCGCAGCGCTACGGGCGTTCTGCCCATCGATGCGAATGGTAAAGTCCCCCTGGCGCTCGCGGGACACACCGAGGTTACTGGTGCCGCCCTCCGTCAATTGCACCTCACCAAATACGGTACAGGCAGCCTTTTCGTACTGTATGACCGGGTTCAAGCGGGTGCTGCGGAATGAGCGCGCTAATCCAAGCAAATGCACGGCTTCCAGCACACTGGTCTTGCCACTGCCATTGGCGCCGTAAAGGATATTGATGCGGGGGGAGGGTGAGAGCGTCACCGGGTGCAGGTTGCGCACCGCGGTGACCATGATACGTCGAAGGGACATGTCGCCTGCTACAGGTTACAGGCGCATCGGCATGACAACGTAGGAAGAATCATCATTCCCGGCTTCCTGCAGCAGCGCACTGCTGTTGGAGTCAGACAGGATCAGACGAACTTGCTCAGTGGTCATCACGCCCAGCACATCCAGCAGGTAGCTGACGTTGAAGCCGATTTCCAGCGAGCTACCCTCGTAGTCCACACTGATTTCTTCTTCCGCCTCTTCCTGCTCGGGGTTATTGGCCTGAATCTTCAATTGGCCAGCAGCCAGCTGCAGGCGAATGCCACGGTACTTCTCGTTGGAAAGAATCGCGGTACGGCTGAACGCCTCACGCAGCGCCTGACGATCGCCGACCACCACTTTGTCGCCGCCTTTAGGCAGTACGCGCTCATAGTCAGGGAATTTACCGTCTACCAGCTTGGAGGTAAAAGTGAACTCGCCAGTGGTCGCGCGAATATGGTGCTGGCCGAGCACGATGCTGACCATGCCTTCAGGGTCAGTCAGCAAGCGCGCCAACTCCAAGATACCTTTGCGGGGCACGATGACCTGGTGGCGATCGTCTTGCTCGATGGGCGCCGTCATGGAGCACAAGGCCAAGCGGTGACCGTCGGTAGACACTGCACGCAGGGTGTTGCGGGAAACCTCGAGCAGCATACCGTTGAGGTAGTAGCGGACATCCTGCTGAGCCATGGCGAAGCTGGTACGCTCGATCAAGCGGCGCAGCTTGCTCTGTTCCAAGTTGCAGGTCAGCGAACCCGGGCCTTCTTCCACTGTAGGGAAGTCGTTGGCAGGCAGGGTGGACAAGGTGAAACGGCTACGGCCGGCCTTGAGCAACAGTTTCTGCTCGTCGACCTTGATATCGATCAGGGCGTCATTGGGCAGGCTTTTGCAGATGTCCATCAGCTTGCGCGCTGGGACAGTGATCTCGCCAGGCTCAGCCGGCTCTTCCAATTGCACGCGGCCTACCAGTTCGACTTCCAGGTCGGTACCGGTCAACGACAGTTGCTGGCCTTGCACGACCAGCAAAACGTTGGACAGGACCGGCAAGGTCTGACGGCGCTCGACGACACCGGCGACCAGTTGCAGGGGTTTCAACAGGGCTTCGCGTTGAATGGTGAAATGCATGGTCTAGTCCCTTGCCTTCAATTAGCTGCGCACACGGCCATCAGGTCGTCAGCGTTCGCAGCAGGTTCTTGTAGTCCTCGCGGATATCCGCGTCGGATTCCTTCAATTCGTTAATCTTGCGACAGGCGTGCAGCACGGTCGTATGATCGCGCCCGCCAAACATGTCGCCGATTTCCGGCAAGCTGTGGTTGGTCAGCTCTTTGGACAGCGCCATGGCCACCTGGCGAGGGCGCGCCACGGAACGCGACCGTCGCTTGGACAGCAAATCGGAGATCTTGATCTTGTAGTATTCGGCGACGGTACGCTGAATGTTATCCACACTGACCAGTTTGTCCTGCAGGGCCAGAAGGTCTTTCAGCGATTCGCGGATCAGCTCGATGGTGATATCGCGCCCCATGAAATGCGAGTGAGCGATCACCCGCTTCAGCGCACCTTCCAGTTCGCGAACGTTGGAACGGATGCGCTGGGCGATGAAGAACGCTGCATCATGCGGCAGTTCGACCTTGGCCTGGTCAGCCTTCTTCATCAGGATGGCTACACGCGTCTCCAGCTCTGGCGGCTCTACGGCAACCGTGAGACCCCAGCCAAAGCGCGACTTCAAGCGCTCTTCCAGGCCTTCGATCTCTTTGGGGTAGCGGTCGGAGGTCAGAATGACCTGCTGGCCCCCCTCAAGCAGCGCGTTGAAAGTGTGGAAAAATTCTTCCTGGGAGCGCTCCTTGCGGGCAAAGAACTGGATATCGTCAATCAGCAGCGCATCTACCGAACGGTAGAAACGCTTGAATTCGTTGATGGCATTGAGCTGCAGTGCCTTGACCATGTCTGCGACGAAGCGCTCCGAATGCAGGTACACAACCTTGGCGTTCGGGTTCTTCTTCAGCAAGTGGTTACCCACAGCATGCATAAGGTGGGTTTTACCCAGACCCACGCCGCCATAAAGGAACAACGGGTTGTAGCCATGCTTGGGATTGTCTGCAACCTGCCAGGCCGCTGCGCGCGCCAGCTGGTTCGACTTACCCTCGACAAAGGTGTCGAAGGTGAAGGTTCGGTTCAGGTAGCTGGTGTGCTTGAGTGCACCTTCAACCTGTACGGTGCGCTGTTCGGCCCTGCCACTGGTGGCTGGCGCAGCGGCCGGCTCAGCCATGGCATCGAAGCTGTCGCGCGAAGACGGCTCAGCCATTTCATCCATCGGTACAGATTCGGCAACCGCTACCGCCGCAGGTTCGATTGTAGCCGCAGCAGGCGCAGCCTTAAGGCTCTGGCTTTTGGCCTGGGTCTGCGCCTGTGACGCGGCGACCGCAGCACTGACCGGCGCGTTGGGCGCGGCGCGCGGAGCCGAGCTGCGGCGGCTGCCTATTAATAAGGAAAGGGCAGGTGCTATGCCGCTGCCATTCTCGCCCAACAATTCGAGCAAGCGGCCCAGGTACTTTTCATTGACCCAATCGAGAACGAAACGGTTAGGCGCATAGACGCGCAACTCGTCGCCTTCGGCTTCGACCTGTAGCGGACGGATCCAGGTGTTGAATTGCTGGGCAGGCAGTTCATCGCGCAGAAGCTCCACGCACTGCTGCCAAAGTTCCACTGACACGGATATCCCCTGAGTTTGAAAGCCGGATGAGGCAAAAACAAACCGCCATTGTACCGGTCAAGCGTCCAGTTATCCACATGTGGACACATGAGTAACCATGACAAATCAGCCATTTATCGACCAGATTGGCATGATGGCGGTGTTGATAAGCCCTGTGGATAACCGACCATGAGAGCTATGCACAACCCTGGGTCCAGCCCTGTGGATAATTCAGCTGTGCATAACAGGCCATTTAATCCACAGGTTGCGACCATCTACGAAACAAGCGCAGCACGGGTTCAGAACATACTTATGAAATCCTGTACATCCCATGAACCGTGGCCTTGGCATGGTTATCCACAGAAAGTTATCCACCTAAGCTTTATAGGTTTATCAGAAAAGCTTTTTATATCTCTCTTCTTTTTTTCATGTTGTCCCCAACGTGTACCTTCGATCAAGCACCCTCGGGAGAATGGCCGAGCAGTTGCCGTCCATCACGTGCTCTATAGGTAAAGACTGGTTGGAAATTGACCTACGGGCTTGCTTTCTCTAGAATCGCCGGTCTCGTAAAAAGGGGGCCATCCCGGCCCGTCGTCGACAAACCAGGTAACACGCCATGAAACGTACTTTCCAACCAAGCACCATCAAGCGCGCGCGCACTCACGGTTTCCGTGCCCGTATGGCTACCAAGAACGGCCGCGCTGTTCTGTCGCGTCGTCGTGCCAAAGGCCGTAAGCGTCTGGCCATTTGATTTTTCGGCACAGGTGGTGAGTCAGGACTTCAGTCGGGAAAAGCGACTGCTTACACCCCGGCATTTCAAAGCGGTCTTCGACTCCCCAACCGGCAAGGTTCCAGGGAAAAACCTGCTGATCCTTGCTCGCGAGAACGGCCTCGATCACCCACGGCTGGGCCTGGTGATCGGCAAGAAAAGCGTCAAACTCGCCGTTCAACGCAATCGCCTCAAGCGCTTGATGCGCGATTCCTTTCGTCTGAACCAGCAGTTACTTGCCGGCCTGGACATCGTGATCGTCGCGCGCAAGGGATTGGGTGAAGTAGAAAACCCGGAATTGCACCAACACTTTGGCAAACTCTGGAAACGCCTGGCGCGCAGCCGCCCAGCACCAGTAGTCACCGCCAATTGCGCAGGGGTAGACAGCCAAGATGCGTAAACTGGCGCTCGTTCCGATCCAGTTTTACCGCTACGCCATTAGTCCTCTGATGGCCAGCCACTGTCGTTTCTTCCCCAGCTGCTCCTGTTACGCCTACGAAGCCATCGAAAATCATGGCTTGTGGCGTGGTGGGTGGCTGGCTGTTCGTCGCCTGGGGCGTTGTCATCCGTGGAATGCAGGCGGTTTCGACCCCGTTCCACCCGCTCCTTCCTCCCGAACTTCTTCGATAGCCGAGTAATCATGGATATTAAACGCACGATCCTGATCGCCGCGCTGGCAGTCGTGTCCTACGTCATGGTCCTGAAGTGGAACGATGACTATGGCCAAGCTGCCTTGCCGACTCAGAATACTGCTGCCAGCACTGTTGCGCCGGGCTTGCCCGATGGCGTGCCGGCCGGTAACAACGGTGCCAGCGCCGATGTACCGAGCGCCAACGCCGACTCCAGCCCTGCCGAACTGGCACCGGTCGCACTCAGCAAGGACCTGATCCGCGTCAAGACTGACGTCCTTGAGCTGGCTATCGACCCGGTTGGTGGTGACATCGTCCAGCTGAACCTGCCGAAATACCCCCGCCGCCAGGACCACCCGGACATCCCGTTCCAGTTGTTCGACAATGGTGGTGAGCGTGTCTACCTGGCACAAAGCGGCCTGACCGGCGCCAACGGCCCGGATGCCCGCGCCAGCGGCCGCCCACTGTATGCCGCCGAGCAGAAAAGCTACCAACTGGCTGACGGCCAGCAGCAATTGGTGGTCGACCTGAAGTTCAGCGACAACGGCGTCAACTACATCAAGCGCTTCAGCTTCAAGCGCGGTGAGTACGACCTGAATGTCAGCTACCTGATCGACAACCAGAGCAGCCAGCCGTGGAGCGGCAATATGTTTGCCCAGCTCAAGCGTGACGCCAGCGGCGATCCGTCTTCGAGCACTGCGACCGGCACCGCCACCTACCTGGGTGCAGCCCTGTGGACAGCTTCCGAGCCTTACAAAAAGGTCTCGATGAAGGACATGGACAAGGGCAATTTGAAAGAAAATGTGTCTGGTGGCTGGGTAGCCTGGCTGCAGCACTACTTCGTGACCGCGTGGATCCCGGCCAAGTCGGACAACAACGTTGTTCAGACGCGCAAGGACAGCCAAGGCAACTACATCATCGGCTACACTGGCCCGGCACTGAACGTACCTGCCGGTGGCAAGGTTGAAACCAGCGCCATGCTGTATGCCGGACCGAAGATCCAGTCCAAGCTCAAGGAATTGTCCCCAGGCCTGGAACTGACCGTCGACTACGGCTTCCTGTGGTTCATCGCCCAGCCGATCTTCTGGCTGCTGCAACATATCCACAGCCTGCTGGGCAACTGGGGCTGGTCGATCATCGTGCTGACCATGCTGATCAAAGGCCTGTTCTTCCCGTTGTCGGCTGCCAGCTACCGTTCCATGGCGCGAATGCGTGCCGTTGCACCGAAACTCGCCGCGTTGAAAGAGCGCTTCGGTGATGATCGCCAGAAGATGTCCCAGGCGATGATGGAGCTGTACAAGAAAGAGAAGATCAACCCGTTGGGCGGCTGCCTGCCGATCCTGGTGCAGATGCCGGTGTTCCTGGCCCTGTACTGGGTGCTGCTGGAAAGCGTTGAAATGCGCCAGGCGCCATGGATGCTGTGGATTACCGACCTGTCGATCAAGGATCCGTTCTTCATCCTGCCGATCATCATGGGCGCCACCATGTTCATCCAGCAACGCCTGAACCCGACACCGCCGGATCCTATGCAGGCCAAGGTGATGAAAATGATGCCGATCATCTTCACCTTCTTCTTCCTGTGGTTCCCAGCGGGTCTGGTGCTGTACTGGGTTGTGAACAACTGCTTGTCGATTTCGCAGCAGTGGTACATCACACGTCGCATCGAAGCAGCCACGAAAAAAGCTGCTGCCTGACGGGCTGCTACGCTAGCCTGTGAATAAAAACGCCCCCTAGTGGGGCGTTTTTGCTATCTGTCGTTGTTGTCGTAGAGGCTTTCGAGCATGAACATTGTGCGTGAAACCATCGCAGCCATCGCCACCGCCCAGGGCCGCGGCGGGGTGGGGATTGTCAGGTTGTCCGGGCCCCTGGCCGCCAAGGCCGGGCAATTGATCACCGGCCGTACGCTTACCCCGCGCCACGCCCATTACGGCCCCTTCCGCGATGAGGAAGGGCTGGTACTGGACGAAGGGATCGCATTGTTCTTCCCCGGGCCCAATTCGTTCACCGGCGAGGACGTGCTTGAGCTGCAGGGCCACGGTGGCCCGGTGGTGCTGGACATGCTGCTGCAGCGCTGTGTACAAGTTGGCTGTCGGCTGGCCCGCCCAGGGGAGTTCAGCGAGCGCGCGTTCCTCAACGACAAGCTCGACCTGGCGCAGGCCGAAGCCATTGCCGACCTGATCGAGGCCAGCTCCAGCCAGGCGGCCCGCAACGCCCTGCGCTCGCTACAGGGCGAGTTCTCCAAGCGTGTGCATGGTTTGACCGAGGCGTTGATCGCATTGCGCATCTACGTCGAGGCAGCGATCGACTTCCCTGAAGAAGAGATCGACTTCCTCGCCGACGGCCACGTGCTTTCGATGCTCGATACCGTACGCTGTGAGTTATCCACCGTGCAGCGCGAGGCCGGGCAGGGTGCGTTGCTGCGCGACGGCATGACGGTGGTTATCGCCGGCAGGCCTAATGCCGGTAAATCCAGCCTGCTGAACCAGCTGGCCGGGCGCGAAGCGGCGATCGTCACCGATATCGCCGGCACCACACGGGATATTTTGCGCGAACATATCCACATTGATGGCATGCCGCTACATGTGGTGGACACCGCCGGTTTGCGGGCCACCGATGACCATGTGGAAAAGATTGGTGTGGAACGGGCGCTGAAGGCCATTGGCGAGGCTGACCGGGTATTGCTGGTGGTTGACTCCACAGCGCCCGAAGCCAGCGACCCGTTTGCCCTGTGGCCAGAGTTTCTCGACCAGCGGCCAGACCCGGCGAAGGTTACGCTGATCCGTAACAAGGCAGACCTGAGTGGCGAGCGGGTAGGGCTGGAACAATGCGATGATGGCCACGTCACGATCACCCTTAGCGCCAAGGGCAATGATGCAGGCCTGCAGCTGCTACGCGACCACCTGAAGGCCTGCATGGGTTATGAACAGACTGCCGAGAGCGGTTTCAGCGCCCGCAGGCGCCACCTGGATGCGTTGCGCCAGGCCAGTGAGCACTTGGAGCACGGCCGCGCACAACTGACTCTGGCGGGCGCGGGAGAGCTGTTGGCGGAAGACCTGCGTCAGGCCCAGCATGCGCTGGGCGAGATCACCGGGGCATTCAGTTCGGATGATTTGCTGGGGCGGATCTTCTCCAGCTTCTGTATCGGCAAATAATCCACAGCCGGGCAC
The DNA here is from genome assembly GCF_043106615.1 of Pseudomonas sp. CJQ_9. Classification (NCBI taxonomy): domain Bacteria; kingdom Pseudomonadati; phylum Pseudomonadota; class Gammaproteobacteria; order Pseudomonadales; family Pseudomonadaceae; genus Pseudomonas; species Pseudomonas sp. CJQ_9. Next base: position 15,127 of record NZ_JBICMS010000095.1, read on the forward strand.
CGCCAAGAGCCGCTTCTTCGGGAGCGGCTTTTTTTTGCCTGGAATTCACGCATGGGCCGTGCGGGCCCCATCGCCGCCTGCCAGCACCCACAAGCATCCTGCTTTCCATGCTTGTTCCGCCCTCCAGTGGGAACGGGTTTACCTGATATGAGGCCAGTACAGGCTCACAATTTTTATACACAAGCGTAGAAATGCGCTCAGGAGCCCTGTGGAAAACCCGCCTTCAGCTCCGTTGATAAGCATGCTTTTTTTCTGAGGACAAAACCCCCTGTGGGTAAACATGCATTTAATCCACAGGCTAAAGCACGTTATCCATACCCCTCAGGGCACTCCAACCACAGGGTTTAATTTCTCTGTACATACCGTAATTCATGGTCTGCAAAGGTTTATCCACAGATAAGACTGCGCATAAGAATAAACATAAAAACAAAGCTTTTATAAATTTCTCTTCTTTGATTTCTGTTGTGTGCCACTCATCCACAGACTGGTCAAAATTTGCTCAGACGGTTTCTTTAAGGGGGGGTAAGTCCCTATACTTGTCGGCTTACCTTCTCTATTCGCAAAAACAGGCACGAGGTGCGTGGTGGATTTCCCTTCCCGTTTTGAAGTGATCGTCATCGGCGGCGGCCATGCCGGTACCGAGGCTGCGCTTGCGTCAGCACGCATGGGTGTGAAAACCCTGCTGTTGACCCATAACGTGGAAACCCTCGGTCACATGAGCTGCAACCCCGCCATCGGCGGTATTGGCAAAAGCCATCTGGTCAAAGAGATCGATGCCCTCGGTGGCGCCATGGCGTTGGCTACCGACAAGAGCGGCATCCAGTTCCGCGTTCTGAACAACCGCAAAGGTCCAGCTGTACGGGCAACCCGTGCACAGGCCGACCGCGCCATCTACAAGGCCGTGGTTCGTGAAATCCTGGAGAACCAGCCAAACCTGTGGATATTCCAGCAATCCTGCGATGACCTGATCGTCGAGCAGGATCAGGTCAAAGGCGTGGTGACCCAGATGGGCCTGCGTTTCTTTGCCGAATCGGTGGTACTGACCACCGGTACCTTCCTTGGCGGCCTGATCCACATCGGGTTGCAAAACCATTCAGGTGGTCGCGCCGGTGATCCGCCTTCGATCGCGCTGGCACACCGCATGCGCGAGCTGCCATTGCGCGTAGGCCGGTTGAAAACGGGTACGCCACCACGTATCGACGGTCGTTCGGTGGATTTTTCGGTCATGACCGAGCAACCAGGCGATACGCCCATACCGGTGATGTCGTTCATGGGCAATGCCGAAATGCACCCACGCCAGGTCAGTTGCTGGATTACCCATACCAACGCGCGTACCCACGAGATCATTGCCTCGAACCTCGACCGGTCGCCCATGTATTCGGGCGTGATCGAAGGGGTGGGCCCGCGCTACTGCCCATCGATCGAAGACAAGATCCACCGGTTCGCCGACAAGGAAAGCCACCAGGTATTCATCGAGCCTGAGGGCTTGACCACCCATGAGCTGTACCCGAACGGTATTTCCACGTCGCTGCCGTTCGACGTGCAACTGGAACTGGTCCGTTCGATCCGTGGCATGGAAAACGCCCACATCGTGCGCCCTGGCTATGCCATCGAGTACGACTACTTCGATCCGCGTGACCTCAAGTACAGCCTCGAGACCAAAGTCATCGGCGGCTTGTTCTTCGCCGGCCAGATCAATGGCACCACCGGTTACGAAGAAGCCGGCGCCCAAGGCCTGCTGGCCGGCACCAACGCCGCGTTGCGGGCACAAGGCCGTGACAGCTGGTGCCCTCGCCGTGACGAGGCGTACATCGGCGTACTGGTCGACGACCTGATTACCCTGGGCACCCAGGAGCCGTACCGTATGTTTACCTCGCGTGCCGAGTACCGGCTGATTCTGCGCGAAGACAACGCCGACCTGCGTCTGACCGAAAAGGGCCGTGAACTGGGCCTGATCGATGACCAGCGCTGGGCGGCCTTCTGCGCCAAGCGCGACGGCATCGAACGCGAGGAGCAGCGCCTGAAGTCGACCTGGGTACGACCCAATACCGAACAAGGCCAAGCCATTGTGGATAAGTTCGGCACGCCGCTCAGCCACGAGTACAGCCTGCTCAACCTGCTGGCCCGCCCGGAAATCGACTACGCCGGGCTGATCGAAGCCACCGGCGGTGAGGCAATCGATCCACAGGTCGCCGAACAGGTCGAGATTCGCACCAAGTACGCCGGTTACATCGACCGCCAGCAGGATGAGATCGCTCGCCTGCGTGCCAGCGAGGACACCCGGTTGCCTGTGGATATCGACTACACGACCATTTCCGGCCTGTCGAAAGAGATCCAGGGCAAGCTGGGCCAGACCCGCCCGGAAACTCTGGGCCAGGCATCGCGCATTCCCGGCGTGACCCCGGCGGCGATTTCCCTGTTGCTGATTCACTTGAAAAAACGCGGCGCTGGCCGCGAATTGGAGCAAAGCGCTTGAGTGCCCTGGTTACCCCGCAACATGCTGAAGAGTTGTCCACAGGTGCGCGGCAGCTTGGTGTAGACCTGAGTGCCGAGCAGCATGAAAAACTGCTCGGCTACCTGGCCTTGTTGATCAAATGGAACAAAGCCTACAACCTGACCGCCGTGCGCGACCCGGACGAGATGGTTTCGCGGCATCTGCTCGACAGCCTGAGCGTCATGGCGTTTATCCACAGCGCGCGGGACAACTGGCTGGATGTCGGCAGTGGTGGTGGCATGCCTGGTATTCCTTTGGCTATCCTGCACCCGCACAAGCGGGTGACCGTGCTGGATGCCAATGGCAAGAAAACCCGCTTCCTGACCCAGGTGAAAATGGAACTCAAGCTGGACAACCTCACGGTTATCCACAGCCGGGTCGAGGCGTTTCAACCTGCACAACCGTTCGATGGGATCATCTCCCGTGCCTTCAGCAGCATGGAGAACTTCACCAACTGGACCCGCCACCTGGGCGACACCGGGACGCAATGGCTTGCAATGAAGGGGCTGCATCCTGCCGATGAACTGGTAGCATTGCCCGCAGACTTCACAGTGGAAAGCGAACAGGCCCTGACCGTTCCAGGTTGCCAGGGCCAGCGCCATCTGCTGATACTGCGCCGCAAGGCATGACTGGGAACACGCGCATCAATGGCTAAGGTATTCGCAATCGCGAACCAGAAAGGTGGTGTAGGCAAGACCACCACCTGTATCAATCTCGCCGCCTCGCTGGCCGCAACCAAGCGTCGTGTGCTGCTGATCGACCTCGATCCGCAGGGCAACGCCACCATGGGCAGCGGTGTGGACAAACACGAACTCGAGCACTCGGTCTACGACCTGCTGATCGGGGAGTGCGACCTGGCCCAGGCCATGCATTACTCCGAGCACGGTGGTTTTCAGTTGCTGCCGGCCAACCGCGACCTGACCGCCGCCGAAGTGGTGCTGCTGGAAATGCAGGTCAAGGAAAGCCGCCTGCGCAACGCGCTGGCGCCCATCCGTGACAACTACGACTACATCCTGATCGATTGCCCGCCGTCTCTGTCGATGCTGACGCTCAACGCCCTGGTCGCAGCCGATGGGGTGATCATCCCCATGCAGTGCGAGTACTACGCACTGGAGGGCCTCAGTGACCTTGTGGATAACATCAAGCGCATCGCTGCCCGGCTGAACCCGGAGCTGAAGATCGAGGGCTTGCTGCGGACCATGTACGATCCCCGCCTGAGCCTGAACAACGATGTGTCGGCCCAGCTCAAGGAGCACTTCGGGCCCCAGCTTTACGACACGGTCATTCCGCGCAATATTCGCCTGGCCGAGGCCCCCAGCTTCGGCATGCCGGCCCTGGCCTACGACAAGCAATCGCGTGGCGCCCTGGCTTATCTGGCGCTGGCTGGGGAACTGGTTCGCCGGCAACGCCGTCAGTCGCGCACTGCACAGACAACTTAAGGAATCCGTATGGCCGTCAAGAAACGGGGTCTCGGACGTGGGTTGGATGCACTGCTCAGTGGTCCTACCGTGAGCGCGCTCGAAGAGCAGGCTGTGAAGATCGACCAAAAGGAGCTGCAGCATCTGCCGGTCGAACTGATCCAGCGTGGCAAATATCAGCCACGCCGGGACATGGACCCACAGGCGCTGGAAGAACTTGCCCACTCGATTCGCAACCATGGGGTGATGCAACCGATCGTGGTGCGCCCGATCGGCGATAACCGCTACGAGATCATTGCCGGTGAGCGCCGTTGGCGTGCCACCCAACAGGCCGGCCTGGACACCATCCCGGCCATGGTCCGCGAAGTGGCCGACGAGGCCGCCATTGCCATGGCGCTGATCGAGAACATCCAGCGTGAAGACCTCAACCCGCTGGAAGAGGCGCTGGCCCTGCAGCGGCTGCAGCAGGAGTTCGAACTGACTCAGCAACAGGTGGCCGATGCGGTCGGCAAGTCGCGGGTCACCGTGGCCAACCTGCTGCGCCTGATTACCTTGCCTGAGGCGATCAAGACCATGCTGGCCCACGGCGACCTGGAAATGGGTCACGCCCGCGCATTGCTCGGGTTGGATGAGAATCGCCAGGAAGAGGGGGCGCGTCATGTTGTCGCACGTGGTCTCACCGTGCGCCAAACTGAAGCACTGGTTCGCCAGTGGCTCAGCGACAAGCCTGAACCGGTCGAACCGGGCAAACCTGATCCGGATATCGCGCGCCTTGAACAGCGGCTCGCAGAGCGCCTGGGCTCGGCTGTGCAGATTCGCCACGGCAACAAGGGCAAAGGCCAATTGGTTATTCGCTACAACTCGCTTGACGAGTTGCAAGGTGTGCTTGCACACATCCGCTGAAACAATTGCTGTTGTAGCGGGCAGTCGGAAATCACTACCGAAGAGTTGAATAGGGGTTAAACCACCCCTATACTCTGCGCGCATTTTGTCGGCACAAATTATGCCAAGTCATCACTGACTTGTTGGTCGACTTCCGAGGAGCAGTTGTGATGGAAATCCGCACGCCAAACCGCCTGCCTTTCCATCGCTGGGCGGTTTTTCCGGTACTGCTGGCTCAATTTGTCGTATTCCTGCTGGCGACCCTGGTGTTGTGGCAGTGGAAAGGGGCGGTCAGTGGATATTCAGGCCTTTGCGGAGGTTTGATTGCCTGGCTGCCCAACGTGTATTTCGCCTGGAAGGCTTTTCGCTTTAGCGGAGCTCGGGCGGCACAAGCCATCGTCAAGTCATTCTACGCTGGCGAGGCAGGCAAGATGATTTTGACGGCAGTGCTTTTTGCACTGACCTTCGCAGGAGTGAAGCCACTGGCGCCGCTAGCAGTATTCGGCGTCTTCGTGTTGACCCTTTTGGTCAGCTGGTTCGCGCCCCTGCTGATGAATAAAAGACTTTCGAGACCTTAGGGCGTTTGAGGCAACCATGGCAGCAGAAACCGCTTCGGGCTATATCCAGCACCACTTGCAGAACCTGACCTACGGTCAACTACCAGACGGCAGCTGGGGCTTTGCCCATTCGGCTGCAGAAGCCAAGGCAATGGGCTTCTGGGCGTTCCACCTGGACACCCTGGGTTGGTCCGTCGCGCTGGGTCTGATCTTCCTGTTCATCTTCCGCATGGCGGCCAAGAAGGCCACCTCCGGCCAGCCTGGCGGCCTGCAGAACTTCGTGGAAGTGATGGTCGACTTCGTCAACGGCAGCGTGAAGGACTCCTTCCACGGCCGTAGCCCGGTCATCGCACCGCTGGCGCTGACCATCTTCGTCTGGGTATTCCTGATGAACGCCGTCGACCTGGTACCGGTCGACTGGATTCCTCAGCTGGCGATCCTGATCTCCGGTGATCCGCACATTCCGTTCCGCGCCGTGTCGACCACCGACCCGAACGCGACCCTGGCCATGGCGTTCTGCGTATTCGCGCTGATCATCTTCTACAGCATCAAGGTCAAGGGCCTGGGCGGCTTCATCGGTGAGCTGACCCTGCACCCGTTCGGTAGCAAGAACATCTTCGTGCAGATCCTGCTGATTCCGGTCAACTTCCTGCTCGAATTCGTCACCCTGATCGCCAAGCCGATCTCGCTGGCACTGCGTCTGTTCGGCAACATGTATGCCGGCGAATTGGTGTTCATCCTGATCGCGGTCATGTTCGGTTCCGGCCTGCTGTGGCTGAGCGGCCTGGGTGTCGTGCTGCAATGGGCGTGGGCGGTGTTCCACATCCTGATCATCACCCTGCAAGCTTTCATCTTCATGATGCTCACCATCGTCTACCTGTCGATGGCGCACGAAGATAACCATTAAGACCGCCTGGCGTGTCTGATAGCCTTCCCCGCTCGTTTGGGGGGAGGGCTTAAAAAGTCCGCAAGGGCATGCTGTACCAAACGATTTGTTTTACCGCTTCAACTTAAAAACCTAACCAATACGACGTAAAAGTCGGGAGGAAAGATGGAAACTGTAGTTGGTCTGACCGCTATCGCTGTTGCTCTGCTGATCGGCCTGGGTGCTCTGGGTACCGCCATTGGTTTCGGCCTGCTGGGCGGCAAATTCCTGGAAGGCGCTGCTCGCCAGCCAGAAATGGTTCCAATGCTGCAGGTTAAAATGTTCATCGTTGCCGGTCTGCTCGACGCCGTAACCATGATCGGTGTTGGTATCGCTCTGTTCTTCACCTTCGCGAATCCGTTCGTTGGTCAAATCGCCGGCTAATCACTCGTAACCACGAGTTGATAGCTGTGATGAACCAAAGACCGAGCGAGGTGTTGGCGTGAATATTAATGCAACCCTGATTGGCCAATCCGTTGCCTTCTTGATTTTTGTACTCTTCTGCATGAAGTACGTATGGCCTCCGGTCATCACTGCTCTGCAAGAGCGCCAAAAGAAGATTGCCGACGGCTTGGACGCTGCCAACCGCGCAGCTCGCGACCTGGAGCTGGCCCAAGAAAAAGCGGGTCAGCAACTGCGTGAAGCTAAGGCACAGGCAGCCGAAATCATTGAGCAAAGCAAGAAACGCGCTGCTCAGCTTGTCGAGGAAGCCCGTGAACAGGCCCGCGTCGAAGCTGACCGTGTGAAGGCTCAGGCTCTGGCCGAGATCGAACAGGAACTGAACAGTGCTAAAGACGCCCTGCGTGCCCAAGTGGGTGCCCTGGCCGTTGGCGGTGCTGAAAAGATCCTTGGCGCCACAATCGATCAAAACGCGCATGCGGAGCTGGTTAACAAACTGGCCGCTGAAATTTAAGCGAGGGCGATCATGGCAGAACTGACCACGTTGGCCCGACCTTACGCTAAGGCTGCCTTTGAGCACGCCCAGGCCCATCAGCAACTGGCCAATTGGTCAGCCATGCTCGGCCTGGCTGCTGCGGTGTCGCAAGACGACACCATGCAGCGCCTGCTCAAGGCCCCGCGACTGACGAGCGCAGAAAAGGCCGCCACGTTCATTGACGTGTGCGGTGACAAGTTCAATGCACAGGCACAGAATTTCATTCATGTTGCCGCGGAAAACGACCGTCTCCTGCTTCTGCCGGAGATTGCCGCCCTGTTCGACCTGTACAAGGCCGAGCAAGAGAAATCCGTGGACGTGGAAGTCACCAGTGCCTTCGCGTTGAACCAAGAACAGCAAGACAAACTCGCCAAGGTTCTCAGTGCACGGTTAGGCCAGGAAGTGCGCCTGCACGCGTCGGAGGATGCCAGCCTGATTGGCGGCGTCGTCATCCGCGCAGGTGACCTGGTAATCGATGGCTCTGTTCGCGGCAAAATCGCGAAACTGGCCGAAGCATTGAAATCTTGAGTTTGAAGGGGCAGCAGAGCAATGCAGCAACTCAATCCTTCCGAAATTAGTGAAATCATCAAGGGCCGCATCGACAACCTCGATGTGAGCTCCCAAGCCCGTAACGAAGGTACCGTTGTTTCGGTATCCGACGGTATCGTGCGGATCCACGGTCTGGCCGACGTCATGTACGGCGAAATGATCGAGTTCCCTGGCAGCGTCTACGGTATGGCCCTGAACCTGGAGCAAGACTCCGTAGGTGCAGTGATCCTGGGTGCCTATGACACCCTCGCCGAAGGCATGAGCGCCAAGTGCACCGGCCGCATCCTGGAAGTTCCTGTTGGTAAGGAACTGCTGGGTCGCGTCGTTGACGCACTGGGTAACCCGATCGATGGCAAAGGTCCGCTGGGCAACACCCAGACCGACGCGGTCGAGAAAGTGGCTCCAGGCGTGATCTGGCGTAAGTCGGTAGACCAGCCTGTACAGACTGGCTACAAGTCCGTCGACGCCATGATCCCTGTCGGCCGTGGCCAGCGCGAGCTGATCATTGGCGACCGTCAGATCGGTAAGACCGCCATGGCCATCGACGCCATCATCAACCAGAAAGACTCCGGTATTTTCTGTGTTTATGTTGCTGTCGGCCAGAAGCGCTCCACCGTTGCCAACATCGTTCGCAAGCTGGAAGAAACCGGCGCCCTGGCCAACACCATCGTGGTTGTTGCCAGTGCTTCGGAATCCGCCGCACTGCAGTTCCTGGCGCCATACGCCGGCTGCACCATGGGCGAGTTCTTCCGTGACCGCGGTGAAGACGCACTGATCGTTTACGATGACCTGTCCAAGCAGGCCGTTGCCTACCGTCAGATCTCCCTGCTGCTGCGCCGTCCACCAGGACGTGAAGCGTACCCAGGCGACGTGTTCTATCTCCACTCCCGTCTGCTGGAGCGTGCATCGCGCGTTTCGGAAGAATACGTCGAGAAGTTCACTAACGGTGCAGTCACTGGCAAGACCGGTTCCCTGACCGCCCTGCCGATCATCGAAACCCAGGCTGGCGACGTTTCCGCGTTCGTTCCGACCAACGTGATTTCCATCACCGACGGTCAGATCTTCCTGGAATCGGCCATGTTCAACTCGGGCATCCGCCCTGCAGTGAACGCCGGTGTTTCGGTATCCCGCGTAGGTGGTGCCGCTCAGACCAAGATCATCAAGAAGCTGTCCGGTGGTATTCGTACCGCTCTGGCTCAGTACCGTGAACTGGCTGCATTCGCCCAGTTCGCTTCCGATCTGGACGAAGCGACCCGCAAGCAGCTGGAGCATGGTCAGCGCGTAACCGAGCTGATGAAGCAGAAACAGTACGCGCCGATGTCCATCGCGGACATGGCTCTGTCGCTGTATGCCGCTGAGCGTGGTTTCCTGACTGACGTGGAAGTCTCCAAGGTCGGTAGCTTCGAGCAAGCACTGATCGCCTTCTTCAACCGTGATCACGCCGAACTGATGGCGAAGATCAACGTGAAGGGTGACTTCAACGACGAAATCGACGCAGGCCTGAAAGCCGGTATCGAGAAGTTCAAGGCCACCCAGACCTGGTAAGCCGCAGCGGGGGCTCCGGCCCCCGCTTGCTAACCTGATAGGTGATACATGGCAGGCGCAAAAGAGATTCGCAGTAAGATTGCGAGCATCAAAAGCACGCAAAAAATTACCAGCGCCATGGAGAAAGTGGCGGTCAGCAAGATGCGCAAGGCACAAATGCGCATGGCTGCTAGCCGTCCTTACGCGGAGCGTATCCGCCAGGTGATCGGTCATCTGGCCAACGCCAACCCGGAATACCGCCACCCGTTCATGATCGAGCGCCCTGTAAAGCGCGCCGGTTATATCGTGGTGAGCAGTGACCGTGGCTTGTGCGGTGGCTTGAACACCAACCTGTTCAAGGCCCTGGTCAAGGACATGAGCGAAAACCGCGAACAGGGCGTGGAAATCGACCTGTGCGTGATCGGCAGCAAGGGTGCGACTTTCTTCCGCATCTTTGGCGGCAACGTTGTAGCCGCGATCAGCCACCTGGGCGAAGAGCCGTCGATCAATGATCTGATCGGCTCCGTCAAAGTGATGCTGGACGCCTACATGGACGGCCGTATCGATCGCCTCTCGGTGGTTTCGAACAAGTTCATCAACACCATGACCCAAAAACCGACGGTCGAGCAATTGGTACCGTTGGTGGCAACCCCGGATCAGGAACTCAAGCACCACTGGGACTACCTGTACGAACCCGACGCAAAAGAGCTGCTGGACGGCTTGATGGTGCGTTACGTGGAGTCGCAGGTCTACCAGGCGGTGGTCGAGAACAACGCTGCTGAACAAGCAGCCCGGATGATCGCCATGAAAAACGCCACAGACAACGCCGGTGATTTGATCAAAGAGCTGCAATTGATCTACAACAAGGCGCGTCAGGCTGCGATCACCCAGGAGATCTCGGAAATCGTCGGCGGCGCTGCCGCGGTTTAACGGTTCAAAAAATCAGAGGATCCAGCTATGAGTAGCGGACGTATCGTTCAAATCATCGGCGCCGTCATCGACGTGGAATTCCCACGTGACGTCGTGCCGAGTGTTTACAACGCGCTGAAAGTACAAGGCGCGGAAACCACCCTGGAAGTTCAGCAGCAGCTGGGCGACGGCGTGGTTCGTACCATTGCGATGGGCTCGACCGAAGGCCTGAAGCGCGGTCTGGATGTCGTCGACACCGGCGCTGCCATCTCCGTTCCTGTTGGTAAGGCCACCCTGGGCCGCATCATGGACGTACTGGGCAACCCGATCGACGAAGCCGGCCCGATCGGCGAAGAAGAGCGTCGCGGTATCCACCAGCCAGCGCCTTCGTTCGCTGACCAGGCAGGCGGCAACGACCTGCTGGAAACCGGCATCAAGGTTATCGACCTGGTTTGCCCGTTTGCCAAGGGTGGTAAGGTTGGTCTGTTCGGTGGTGCCGGCGTCGGCAAGACCGTGAACATGATGGAACTGATCCGTAACATCGCCATGGAACACAGCGGTTACTCCGTGTTCGCTGGTGTGGGTGAGCGTACTCGTGAGGGTAACGACTTCTACCACGAGATGAAGGACTCCAACGTTCTCGACAAGGTAGCGCTGGTCTACGGTCAGATGAACGAGCCACCAGGAAACCGTCTGCGCGTAGCGCTGACCGGCCTGACCATGGCTGAGAAGTTCCGTGACGAAGGTAACGACGTTCTGCTGTTCGTCGACAACATCTATCGTTACACCTTGGCCGGTACCGAAGTATCCGCACTGCTGGGCCGTATGCCTTCTGCAGTAGGTTACCAGCCGACCCTGGCTGAAGAGATGGGCGTTCTGCAAGAGCGCATCACCTCCACCAAGGAAGGTTCGATCACCTCCGTTCAGGCCGTATACGTACCTGCGGACGACTTGACCGACCCGTCGCCAGCGACCACCTTCGCCCACTTGGACGCCACCGTCGTTCTGTCCCGTGACATCGCCTCCCTGGGTATCTACCCAGCGGTCGACCCACTGGACTCGACTTCGCGTCAGCTGGACCCGAACGTGATCGGCAACGAGCACTACGAGACCGCTCGTGGCGTTCAGTATGTTCTGCAGCGCTACAAAGAGCTGAAGGACATCATCGCGATCCTGGGTATGGACGAACTGTCCGAAAGCGACAAGCAACTGGTAGCCCGCGCTCGTAAGATCCAGCGCTTCCTGTCGCAGCCGTTCTTCGTGGCCGAGGTCTTCACCGGCTCGCCAGGCAAGTACGTTTCCCTGAAAGACACCATCGCTGGCTTCAGCGGCATCCTCAAAGGTGACTACGACCACCTGCCAGAACAAGCGTTCTACATGGTCGGCAGCATCGACGAAGCGATCGAGAAAGCCAAGAAACTGTAATCCCGGCGCCCCGCAAGGGGCGCTAATCAGGTTGAGGCAAGCAGATGGCTATGACAGTCCATTGCGACATCGTCAGCGCGGAAGGAGAAATCTTCTCCGGCCTGGTCGAGATGGTAGTAGCGCACGGCAACCTGGGCGATCTGGGTATCGCTCCAGGCCACGCGCCGCTGATCACCAATCTCAAGCCAGGTCCGATCACGCTGACCAAGCAGGGTGGCACTCAAGAGGTGTTCTACATCTCCGGTGGCTTCCTCGAAGTGCAGCCGAACATGGTGAAGGTTCTTGCCGACACCGTGCAACGTGCTGCCGACCTGGACGAAGCTCAGGCTCAGGAAGCCCTCAAGGCTGCCGAGAACGCGCTGAACACTAAAGGCTCGGACTTCGACTACGGCGCTGCAGCCGCACGTCTGGCCGAGGCGGCTGCTCAGCTGCGTACTGTCCAGCAAATGCGCAGAGGCAAGTAATCCGGCCCAGGCCGCTTACTGCCACTGCGATTGAGTTAAAGGGTAGCCTCGGCTACCCTTTTTCTTTTTCCGAATTTCTATTCTGGTCACGCAGCTGACCGCCCAGGATTGGTAGCCAGTAATGTCCCTCGATATCGTTATTCTCGCCGCAGGCCAAGGCACGCGCATGCGTTCGGCGCTCCCCAAGGTGCTGCACCCGGTCGCCGGCAACTCCATGCTCGGCCATGTTATCCACAGCGCGCGCCAGCTGCAGCCGCAAGGTATTCATGTGGTCATTGGCCATGGTGCCGAACTGGTCCGCGAGCGCCTGGCCGCCGATGACCTGAATTTCGTCATGCAGAATAAACAGCTGGGTACCGGCCACGCCGTTGCACAGGCACTGCCAGCGCTGACTGCCGATACTGTGCTGGTACTGTACGGCGACGTGCCGCTGATCGAAGTGGAGACCTTGCAGCGCCTGCTGGCCAAAGCTAATGACCAGCAACTGGGCCTGCTCACGGTCACCCTCGACGACCCGACCGGCTATGGCCGCATTGTTCGCGATCAGCAAGGCAATGTCACCGCCATCGTTGAGCACAAGGATGCCAGCGAAGCGCAGAAAACGATCAACGAAGGCAACACCGGCATTCTGGCGCTGCCAGCGGCGCGCCTGGCTGACTGGATGGGTCGTCTGTCGAACAATAACGCCCAGGGTGAGTATTACCTGACCGACGTCATCGCCATGGCGGTGGCCGATGGTTTGGTGGTGGCTACCGAGCAGCCACACGATCCAATGGAAGTGCAGGGGGCCAACGACCGTCGCCAGCTTTCCGAGCTGGAGCGCCACTACCAGTTGCGTGAAGGGCGTCGTCTGATGGCCCAGGGTGTAACCCTGCGTGACCCGGCGCGCTTTGATGTGCGCGGTGAGGTTACCGTCGGTCGTGACGTGCTGATCGACATCAACGTTGTACTCGAGGGCAAAGTGGTCATCGAGGACGATGTGCAGATCGGTCCCAACTGTGTAATCAAGAACACGACCCTGCGCAAAGGGGCTGTGGTCAAGGCCAACAGTCACCTTGAAGGTGCGGTGATGGGCGAGGGCAGCGATGCCGGCCCGTTTGCCCGGCTGCGCCCTGGCAGCGTGCTGGATGCCAAAGCCCATGTGGGTAACTTTGTAGAACTGAAAAACGCTCACCTGGGAGAGGGTGCCAAGGCTGGCCACCTGACCTACCTGGGGGACGCCGAAATCGGCGCCCGTACCAACATCGGCGCTGGCACCATCACCTGCAACTACGACGGTGCCAACAAGTTCAAGACAGTGATGGGTGAGGACGTATTCATCGGTTCGAACAATTCGCTGGTGGCGCCTGTGGAAATAAAAGCCGGTGCAACGACGGCTGCCGGCTCGACCATCACTCAGGCTGTGGAAGCGGGCGACCTGGCAGTGGCACGGGCGCGACAGCGCAACATCCCAGGCTGGAAGCGGCCGGAGAAGATCAAGAAGAGCTGATTTATCCACAGCTGCGTCCCTCGAGCCGACCTATGTGAGTAAGTCGGCTTTTTTTGTGCGCTATGCAATCCGGTGTGTGGTCGCGGCCCGTGTGGGAGCGGGCAAGCCCGCGAACACCGGCAAAGCCGGTGCCAGACATCGCGGTGCCGGCATTGCGGGCAAGTCGGACTGCCGCACCGCCGCTCCCCCAGGAAAAATTGCCGCCAGTAAAGTTACGCACAGCTTGACGAATCGCTCATCTTAGGTTTTGATTGCAATCATTATCTTTCGAAACGAAATTTAACCGATCATGTCGAAACGTAACACTCCTCAACGCCGCCACAACATCCTGGCCATGCTCAGCGAGCTGGGCGAAGTGAGTGTGGATGCATTGGCCAAGCGTTTCGAAACCTCGGAAGTGACCATTCGTAAGGACCTTGCCGCGCTGGAGGCGAACGGCCTGCTGCTGCGCCGTTATGGCGGGGCAGTACCGGTACCGCAGGAAATGCTCAGCGAACCCGCGCAACCGGTCTCTGCCTACAAGAAGGCTATCGCCCGTGCAGCGGTGGGTCGTATACGCGAGCATGCTCGGATCATTATCGATAGCGGTAGCACGACCGCCGCTATGATTCCGGAACTGGGCCGCCAGCCCGGCCTGGTGGTGATGACCAATTCGCTGAATGTGGCTCGCGCCATAAGCGAGGTCGAGCACGAACCGGTACTGCTGATGACCGGTGGTACCTGGGACCCGCACTCCGAATCGTTCCAAGGGCAGGTCGCCGAGCAGGTCCTGCGGTCTTACGATTTCGACCAGTTGTTCATCGGTGCCGATGGCATCGACCTCGCGCGGGGCACCACCACCTTCAACGAGTTGCTTGGCCTGAGCCGAGTAATGGCTGAGGTCGCCCGCGAAGTGATCGTAATGGTCGAGTCGGACAAGGTGGGGCGCAAGATCCCCAACCTCGAGCTGCCCTGGGGCAGCGTGCATACCCTTATTACAGATGAACGCCTGCCCCCAGCGGCACGCGAACACATTCAAGCCCGCGGCATCAACCTGATCTGTGCCGCGATCAGCCAGGAGCAATAATTCATGTGTGGAATCGTTGGTGCCGTCGCCGAACGTAATATCACCGCCATCCTGATCGAAGGCCTCAAGCGGCTTGAGTACCGTGGCTACGACAGCGCCGGCCTGGCCGTGCTCACCCAGGAAGGCCAGCTGCAGCGTCGCCGCCGTATCGGCAAGGTCAGCGAGCTGGAAGCGGCCGTTGCTGCCGAGCCGCTGAGTGGCCGGCTGGGTATCGCCCACACCCGCTGGGCGACGCATGGTGCACCGACCGAGGGCAATGCCCACCCGCACTTCTCTGCTAATGAAGTAGCGGTAGTGCACAACGGCATCATCGAGAACCACGAAGAGCTGCGCGAAGAACTGAAGGGCCTGGGCTATGTCTTCGCCTCGCAGACCGATACCGAAGTCATCGTGCACCTGATTCACCATACCCTAAAAAGCGTGCCAAACCTGGCAGATGCGCTGAAGGCGGCCGTGAAACGCCTGCACGGTGCCTACGGCCTGGCGCTGGTCAGCATCCACCAGCCTGATCGCCTGCTCGCCGCACGCAGCGGCAGCCCACTGGTGATCGGCCTGGGCCTGGGCGAGAACTTCCTGGCATCCGACCAACTGGCCCTGCGCCAGGTGACCGACCGCTTCATGTACCTGGAAGAGGGCGATATCGCCGAGATCCGTCGCGATCAGGTCACCATCTGGGACCAGGCCGGGCACGAAGTCCAGCGCGAAACCGTGCAGTACCATGAAGGCGCCGAGGCCGCCGACAAGGGTAACTACCGCCACTTCATGCTCAAGGAAATCCACGAGCAGCCAACCGTGGTTCAGCGCACGCTGGAAGGGCGCTTGGGTAAAGATCACGTTCTGGTCCAGGCGTTCGGCCCCCAGGCTGCAGAATTGTTTGCCAAAGTGCGCAATGTGCAGATCGTTGCCTGCGGTACCAGCTACCACGCAGGCATGGTCGCCCGTTACTGGCTCGAAGGCCTGGCCGGCATCCCCTGCCAGGTGGAAGTGGCCAGTGAATTCCGCTACCGCAAGGTGGTGGTGCAGCCAGACACCCTGTTTGTGTCCATTTCGCAATCTGGCGAAACCGCTGACACCCTCGCTGCCCTGCGCAACGCCAAGGAGCTGGGCTTCCTCGGCAGCCTGGCGATCTGCAACGTGGGTATCAGCTCGCTGGTCCGTGAGTCGGACGTGACCCTGCTGACCCTCGCTGGCCCGGAAATCGGTGTGGCCTCGACCAAGGCCTTCACCACCCAGCTGGTGTCGCTGATGCTGCTGACGCTGGCGCTCGGCCAAGTCCGCGGCACCTTGCCGGCCGGTGTCGAAGCGGACCTGGTCGAAGAGCTGCGCCGCCTGCCCACGCGCCTTGGCGAAGCCTTGGCCATGGACGCCACCGTCGAGAAAATCGCCGAGCTGTTCGCCGACAAGCACCACACCCTGTTCCTCGGCCGCGGCGCCCAGTACCCGGTGGCGATGGAGGGCGCACTCAAACTCAAGG
This sequence comes from Pseudomonas sp. CJQ_9, assembly GCF_043106615.1. Taxonomy (NCBI): domain Bacteria; kingdom Pseudomonadati; phylum Pseudomonadota; class Gammaproteobacteria; order Pseudomonadales; family Pseudomonadaceae; genus Pseudomonas; species Pseudomonas sp. CJQ_9. Next base: position 31,237 of record NZ_JBICMS010000095.1, read on the forward strand.
AAATCTCCTACATTCACGCAGAAGCCTACCCGGCTGGCGAACTGAAGCATGGCCCGTTGGCATTGGTGGACAACGATATGCCGGTGGTGACCGTTGCGCCGAACAACGAACTGCTGGAGAAACTGAAGTCCAACCTGCAGGAAGTACGGGCCCGAGGTGGTGAATTGGTGGTGTTCGCTGACGAACATGCGGGCATGACCAATGGCGAGGGCACCCACGTGATCCAGGTGCCGCACATCGCCGATGCCCTGGCGCCGATCCTGTACACCATTCCGCTGCAGTTGCTGTCTTACTACGTGGCTGTGCTGAAAGGCACCGATGTGGATCAGCCGCGTAACCTGGCCAAGTCGGTTACGGTTGAGTAACGGATGGGCGCGGGGCTTGGGCTGCTGGTTTCCGGCAGTAAAAGTGGTACCGCGACATTAAAAGCTGTCATGCCTGATCACCGCCCCCTGATGATCTAGGCACCGCTCGCTTGCGCCGCTGGCTCTGCCGGTGGGCGCAACCGTGTGGCCAGGCCCAGCAGGCACAGGGTGCCGATGACCATGATGCCCCAGGCCCAGTGCAACGAGCTGAGCTGATCGCGCACGATACCGGCGATCAGCGGCAAGCTGGCCGCGATCAGATAGCCGCCGCCTTGTACGAAGGCCAGCAGCGCACCGGCTTGGGCCGGGGAGTCAGCGTGGTCGAGCGTGACGATGAGCGACAGCGGGAACAACGCGCCGATGCCAAGGCCCAGGCAAAGGGTGGCGAAGATCGCCAGGTGCAGGGGTGCGCTCAGCAAGCAGATCAGACCGGCCAGCAACAGCAGAATGACCACCGTCAGTGGCTGGCGACGGTCAGGATAGCGATGGATCAGTGCCGACACCAACAGCCCGGCGGCGACCTCGGTGAGGGTCAGGGCTCCCAACAAGTAACCGGCCTCTGCAGCGCTCCAGCCAAGCTCTACATAGAACGGTGGCAACCACGCCAGCACCAAGGTGTAGGCACCGGTGCCGATGCCAAAGAACGCCAGCAGCAACCAAGCCCGCGCGCTGTCGTACGGCAACCTCGCATCGGTGGTACGCGCCGGGTCGCTACCGGCTGCCAGCACCCAGGCGATCAAGCCGACCAGCGCAGGCAAGGCCGCCCAGCCGAGCGTAAGCTGCCAGCCGAAGGTTGCTGCGCCGGGCGCCGCGAAAGCAGCCGCCAGCGCCGCACCGGCCATGATGCCGGTGGTGAACAACCCCATGAGCATGCCGGCGTTTTGTGGGTGGCTGCGTTTGAGAAACGCAGGCATCAGTGCCTGGATCACCGCGATGCCTACGCCGCCGAGCATGGCCGTGGCGATCAACGCTGCGCCTGAAGTGACATAGGCGCGCGCCGCGCAACTGATGGCGATAAAGGTGATGCCCAACGCTACCCCTTTGATCTCGCCAATCAGGCGTAACAACAAGGGGCCGCAGAGGGCGAACAAGCCCATCATCATCACCGGCAAAGTAGTCAGCAGCCCGGCCTGCGCATTGCTCAGGCCAAGGTCCTGCTGCAAGGTGCCGAGTAGCGGGCCGACGGCCGCCATGATCGGGCGCAGATTAAGGCCAATCAATACGGCCAACAGGCCGACGCAGGCTTTACTCGGTACGTTACGCATGTTCAGGGTGCTCCTGCAGAAAACTGCCCATTGCCTGATTGAACGCTGGGGCGAGCGGAATGTTGAAGACGTGGCCGTCGCCTGCCAAGGTCAGTAGCTGGGCATGGCCGATGCGCTCGCTCAGAAGCTCGGCTTCCGCACGCGGGCTGAGCTGGTCGCCGGTGGCCGCCAGCACCAGGGTCGCGGCCTGGATCGCCGGCAGCTGTTCCCTAAGGTCGTACTGCTGCATGCCCTGGCACCAGTGCACCTGGTTGGCGGTTGCCAGCTGCGCGGCCTGGGCATGCCAGGCCTGATACAGCCGTTGACCTCGAGTGGATGCGGCATACTCGGCTCCGACCAATGCCGGCCAGGTCGACTTGAAGCGCTTCAGACAGCCATCGGCTTGCCGCAGGCCGTCGGCCCAGTCGCTGAGCGTGGCTTGGCGGTGACGATCGTTCATGTGGGCGAAGGTGCCGGCAACGATCAGCTTCTGCACGGCATGCGGTGCATGACAGGCCATTTCCAGCGCCACCATGCCGCCGAGCGACAGACCGATGACATGCGTGGATTCCAACCCCAGGTGATCGAGCAGTGCAAGCATTTGAAGTGCCTGGGCGTGGGCTGTGATACCTTCCGGCGCTTGGCTGGAGGCGCCATGGCCCAGCAGGTCAGGTACGATGACGCGGTGACCCATGCCCAACAGCGCGCTGACCTGGGGCATCCAGGCGCGCCCGCTGTTGCCCAGGCCATGCAGCAACAGCACCGGGCTGCCGGCACCGGCATCGTAGTAATAGTGGCGGTGCGGTCCCTGTATGAAAAATGCCATGTGTCTCTCCTGATCCTTCAGTCGCATGCTCGCCAAGATAGCTTAACGTTAAGATACTTTAAAGGCGCTAGGGTTCAGGTTTGTGTGCGGGTTAACAGTGATGAAGGGCACGGTCGAGGGAAACGATGGACGATCATGTGGATTTCGTGGTGGCGCAGTGGGCGCAGGCGATGCCCGAAGTGGACGTTTCGTCCATGGCGATATTCGGGCGCATGGTGCGCATTCATAAGCATCTTGAACGCCTGCGCGCCGAGGCGTTGGCCCAGTATGGCTTCAAGGAAGGCGAGTTCGACGTGCTGGCCACGTTGCGCCGCGCCGGGGCGCCGTATCGGCTCACCCCCACCGAGCTCTACCGCTCGCTGCTGGTCACCTCCGGCGCTATGACCAATCGGCTGGCACGGCTGGAAAGTGCCGGCATGGTCGAGCGGATTGCCGACAGCCAAGACAAGCGCAGCTCGCAAGTTGCGCTGACCGTCGTGGGTAAGGAATTGATCGACCAGGCCGTCCTTACCCATACCGAAATACAAGAGCTGGTATTGGCTCCCTTAAGTGACCAACAACGCGCGGACTTTGCCCAAGTGTTGAAGCACGTGCTCGTGCATTTACCCGGCGAGGGCGCGCCAACGCCATGATCTGGAATATTCAGGAGGAATTTCCATGCTCCACAGCAACTACCTCAAACAGTTGGATCTGCAGGACATCGTGGTGTTTCTCAACTTGCTGGAGTTGCGCAGTGCCAAACGCACCGCTGAGCTGATGAGCGTGAGCCAGCCGACAGTCAGTTATTGTTTGAAGCGGCTGCGCGGCTGCTTTGACGACACGTTGTTCTCTTCATCCCAAGGGGTGCTGCAACCGACCAGCAAGGCCGAGAAGATCGCGCCTTATTTGCGCGTGGTGGTCGAGTCGGTCAACCGCTGCGCTGAAGATGAAAACCACGCTTCTGCGCAAGCCGTGCGCAAGATCTGGCGGCTCTGCGCGCCGGAGTATTTCGAGTTGTCGTTCCTGCCGCAAACCCTGGCGATGCTGTCGCACACGCATGCCAATACTTCGCTGCACCTCGATCGCCTGAGCCGCGACCTGCCTGTGGATCAGTTGATGTCAGGGGAAATTGACATCGCGATCGGCTTCGGTCCGGGCTATCACCAGATGCACCCGGAGCTGCAATGGCAAGCGGTGGTCAACGACGACTTTGTCTGCCTGACCAGTCAAAACGGGTTGGCCAACGACGCGGCCATGAGCCTGGATGAATTCTGCGCCTCGCCCCACGTATTCCCAACACCGTGGATTTCAGAAAAGAACATGGTCGACAGCTGGCTGGATAAAGTCGGTCGTTCGCGCAATGTGCTGGTGCGCGCCAATGGTTACCAAGCCTGCGTGAACATCGTCGCCGCAGTACCGGCCACGCTCGCACTGCCGGCGCGCCTGTTGCCGCACTTGCGCATTCCGTCATCAGCGAAAGTCTGCCAGCCGCCGCTGGGTTTCCCAACATTCACCTTGGACATGATCTGGGCGCGCGACCGCAGCGACAGCAAAGATATAGCCAGCCTGCGCAGGTTGATCGAACAGGTGGCCGAGGCGTTGTTGACGGAACGATGAAACAGGCTTTTAAATTTTCACCACGCTTTTAGATTTCTTAAAACCAGCCAGCCGCTCGTTTCTCTTATCGTGTGGTCATCGGGTAGCGCAAGACCTACCTGAGCCCCACACTTTCACGGAGGAATGAGTCATGCTGGCGCACGCCCAACCTGTGGTATTTCCCTACTTCCGACAACCGACGCCGTGCTATGGCTTCGAGTGTGTCATTGCGGTCGATCGCGACATGCGTGTCAGCGATTCGATCAGCGGCGCTTCGTTGTATGAAGACCTTGCCCATAGCGGTGCGGTGATTTACCGCGACTTCGCCGACAGCCTGTCCGACTTCAACGAGTTCGTCAGCGCGCATTCGTCGCGGGTGACCTTCGACCCAGCGCGCAAGGCGGCTACGGCCAATACTGCCGAGATCGAAGCCGGTATTCACGAAATGGGCCTGCACCGCGAAAACGGCAACTTGCCGTTCAACCCCGACTTGCAATGGTTCTATTGCCTGGAAGCGGCCGAAGTCGGTTCGCAAACCACACTGTGCGATGGCGAGCGCGTTCTGTTCGATCTGTCAGCGAAAACCCGCAAGTTGTTCGAACAACGCCAGATTCGCTATAGCCGGCGCATCCCTTGGCAGAACGTAAAACGCTTCCTGAGCATTGAACTGCAACTGCCGCTCGAGGCGATCACCGACGAACACCTGCAACAGGTTAATGATCAAGTGGCAGGGCAAACCTACCGGCGCATCGACCAGAACCTGATTGCCTCGCAGTTGATCATTTCGGCGGTGGAAACCAGCTGCTTCAGCGGCCGCAAGGCGTTCTGCAATTCGATGCTCGGCCCCAGCGTCAACTACGAACCGCCGCGTATCACCTGGAGCGACGGCGAAGATATCGCCCTGGAAATCTGGGATGAAATCAAGGAAGTGACCGAGCGCAATACCTACAGCCACTTCTGGCAGAAAGGCGATGTCATCGTCATCGACAACACCCGCGTCATGCACGGCCGTCGCCGTCTGGACGACCCTTCGCGCCGCATTTTCGGTGCGCAAAGCTACCGCCTGGGAGGTAACGGCCAATGATCAGCCAAAAGATGCAGGACTATCTGGCAAGCACACCTGACCGCGTCGTCATCCGTGAAATGGATGGCCGTGAATACACCTTGCACGAACTACGCCGCGACGTACTGCGCCTGGCCAGCGCCCTGGAAGGGCGCGTGGGGCGCTGCGAACGCAAGGTGTTCGGGATTGCCATGCGTTCGTGCTACGAATGGGTCTATACCCTGCTGGCCATTCAAAAGGTCGGTGCGGTGCTGCTGCCGGTGCCGATCGAGTTCTCCGACGACCAGATCGCCAGTTTGCTGGGCAAGGCCACGGCAGTGTTGGTGCGCGACGAGATAACCGCCAAGCGGCTGCATGACATCCTGCCCGACAAGCCCTGCTTCATTCCCGGCCAGTTGATGAACCAGGCCATCGGTGAAGAATGGCGCAACGAGGACGAGCTGATTCCGGATGGCATCGTCTCGATCATCCATACCTCTGGCACCACCTCCAAGCCCAAGGGTGTGATGATTCGCGACGAGGCGGTCAGTCTGTTGGTGGACAACGTCATGAAGCGCTTGCCCCAGCAGCCCCTGCACTATTTCTCGATCGTGCCAATGAGCTTACTGATCGAGCAGGTGCTGGGCGTGTTCATTCCGATCCTGTCTGGCGGCACCCTCACGCTGATGCCCGAAGGTGTGCCCGAGTACGGCGCGGCAAGCGGTAACGCCAGGCATTATCTTGAGCTGATCGCCCCCAACGAGCCGAATTTTCTCTACCTGCCGCCCAAGCTGCTGGAGGAAGCCAACATGCTGCTGCAGGACTGTTCGGTGCAGCAGCTGTTCGGTGCCCAGTGCCCACACATCATCACCGGCGGCGCGAAGATCCCGGTCAGCGTGCTGGAGGCGCTGGAGGCCCATGGCGTGCAGGTATTCGAGGCCTATGGCCTGAGCGAAAACTCATCGATCATCTCGCTGAACTCGCCAGCCGAACGGCGTATCGGTTCGGCCGGCAAGCTGCTCGACGGCATCGAGCCCAAGCTGGTCGACGGCGAGTTGCTGGTGCGCACGCCTACGTTATGCGCCGGCTACTACAACGCCGACGACACGGCTTGCGACCTGTCCGATGGCTACCTGCACACCGGGGATATCGCCGAACTGCGCGACGGATACCTGTACATCACCGGGCGCAAGAAGCACGTGATCATCCTCTCGACGGCGCGCAACATCTCGCCCGAATGGGTCGAGAACGTCTACAAGGAAAGCCCGTTGGTAGACGACATGATCGTCATGGGCGAAGGCAAGGACGAGCCCTGCGCCATCGTGCTGAGCGGTGCCGGCAGCGACCAGGTGCGCCGCGAAATGGCACGCTTGGAACACCGCCTGGCTGATTTCGCCCGGGTCCGGCAGATTCGCGTAATCGAGGACATCGCGCAGTTCCGCGAGCAGTTCTACACCGTGACCGGGCGACCGCGACGGGCCGAGATTGAAGCGCGTTTCATCGACCAGATGTACGCCTGAGGAAGAGCCCCATGTACATCGTGCGCAATTTCTACAAAGGCCGGCCCGGCTACCGTTGTCTGCAGGAGGCGGTGCGTGCCCACTACCTCAAGCACTACGATGCCACCCCCGAGCCGCAGCCGGACCTTTTCGTTTGCCTGACCGGTTCCAATGGCGGTGCGCCAGGTTACGCCTGCGCCGGCATCAGCTACGGCGATTCGGGCAAGCTGTTCAGCGAGTATTACCTGGACCAGAGCCTGGACCAGCGTTACGGCCTGGACCGGGCGCGGATCGCCGAAGTGGGCGCCTTCGCTTCGTTTCGCAGCGGCAGCGGCGCCGGCAAGTACCTGCTAAACAACGTGATTCAGACCCTGGCCCTGCGCAACTTCGGCCTGGTGGTGCTGACCGCGACCGAACAGGTGCGCCAACTGCTGACCCCGATCGTCGATACCCTCGACGATCTGGGCGGCGCCGATCAAGCCCGGGTCAAGGATCCCCAAGTCAATTGGGGTTCCTACTACCAACAAGGCCCACGCGTGGTGGCCGCGCGATTGGCGCCACCGAGCATCTGGATGAGCGCACCGGCATCTGCCGCGGGCCTGGGCCAGGCCGTCCCTACTTTCAATCGCCAGGCCTCGGCCTGACCACGACGCGCGCCGGGCATCCGCTGCCCGGCGCGCCGGAGGTAAACATGAACGTGACCAAGCGTTACGAGAATTTCATTGTCTTTCTGGCGCCGCTGATCAACAGCGTGGGCGGTATCGCCATCGACCTGTACGCGCCGAGTATCCCCTCCATTGGCCGTGAACTGTCAGCCAGCCCGGCGCTGATGCAGAACACCATCACCATCACCCTGCTGTTCTACGCACTGGGGCAGCTGTTCTTCGGCATCATGGCCGATGCCCGTGGGCGGCGGCCGGCGGTGCAATTGGGGCTATTGGTGTTCCTCGCGGGCAGCGTGTTGGCAACCGTGGCCACGTCCATCGAGATGCTCCTGCTCGCCCGCGCCCTGCAAGGCTTCGCCATCGGCGCCTGTCAGGTAGTTGCCCGTGCGCTGCTGGTGGACATCGTCAAAGGGCCGCGTTTCTACGTAGCGATCATCTACCTCAGCCTGGCCTTCGGCCTGGGGCCGGTGATCGCGCCGTACATTGGCGGGGTGATCGAAGTGCACCTTGGCTGGCGCTATAACTTCGTCCTGTACGCCGTATACGCCGTCATCGTGTTGGCCTTCGTGCTGGCAGGGCTCAAAGAGTCGTTGCCCGCAACGAACAGACGCAGCGCCTTGCAAACCTGTGCCGGCTACCGCCCAATCCTGGCGGACAGCCGTTTTCGGGCCTCGGTGGTCGTGCTCGGCTCGAGCTTCTCGGCGTTTCTGCTATGGAACGTGTTCGGCCCACACATCGTCCAGGAACGCCTGGGGCATAGCGCGCAGTACTTTGGTACCACCGCGCTGGCTGTGGGTAGCTGCTACCTGGTCGGCACTCTGGTCAACCGTGCGCTGATCCGGCAGGTCAAGCCGCGGCTGCTGATGTGGGCAGGAATGGTGGTGTTTCTGCTCGGCGTGGTGACCATCGCCACGCAGGCAGAGGAGCTTCACCTGGTCTCGATCTTGGGCGGCATCATGCTGGTCGCGTTCGGTCAGGGCTTCATCTTCTCCAACGCCATGGCCAACTCGATGTCGCTGTTCCCCGACCGCGCCGGTGTTGCCGCCAGCCTGCAAGGCTGCCTGATGCTGGTATTCGGGTCATTGGCCTCGGCGCTGGTCAGCGCTTTGCCGCTGACCTCGAACCTGGCAATTGCCTGCGTGTTTCTGGTGCTTTGGTTGATCTCGTTGTCGGGCATGCTGAGCGTGCGCGTGCCGCGTCAAGCCTCGGTGGCCTGAAGCCTGCCGACCCCGGCGGTGCAGCGTATCTGCTGCCGGGGTCTGCCAGGTAGCCCTGAACAGTAGTCATCAACCAGCAGGGCCGAGTAACTGCTACGCACAAAACGCTTGCCTGCGCCGAAGGGGGCAGCAGCGGGCGCAAGCTCCCGCCCGCTGTTGCCCTCGGCGTGGTCGACTCAAATCTGCATGGCCATGCCATCCACATTCATCGCTGCCTGGCGCAACGCTTCGGAGCGGGTGGGGTGGGGGTGGCAGGTGAGGGCGACATCTTCGGCCGAAGCCGAGAACTCCATGGCCACGCAGAATTCACCGATCATTTCGCTGACGCTCGGGCCCACCAGGTGCACACCCAGCACTTCGTCGGTTTTGGCATCGGCCAGCACCTTGGCGAAGCCTTCGGTCTCGTGGTTGATCTTGGCGCGGCTGTTGGCCGTGAAGGGGAATTTGCCCACTTTGTATTCACGCCCGTCGGCCTGGAGCTGCTCTTCGGTCTTGCCCACGCTGGCTAGCTCCGGCCGGGTATAGATCACGCCAGGGATGAGGTTGTAGTTGACCTCGTGCGGTTTGCCGGCGATGCGCTCGATGCAGGCCACTGCTTCGTCTTCGGCCTTGTGCGCCAGCATCGGCCCGGAAGTGACGTCGCCGATTACCCAAAGCCCGGGCACTGAAGTGCGGTGATGTTCGTTGCCGAGCATGCCGCGCTTGTCGGTTTCCAGGCCTGCGCTTTCCAGGTTCAGGCCTTTGGTATAGGGGCGGCGACCGATCGCGACCAGTACATAATCGGCTTGCAGTGTTTCTGCCGCGCCACCCGCTGCAGGCTCCAAGGTCAAGGCCACGCCGTCGGCGCTGGCGGTCGCCTGGGTCACTTTGCTGCCCAGCTTGAACGCCATACCTTGCTTGGCCAATGCCTTCTGCAGGGTCTTGGCGGTTTCGCTGTCGGTGCCAGGGCAGATGCGATCAAGGTATTCGATGACCGTGACCTGGCTACCCAGCCGGCGCCACACCGACCCCAATTCGAGGCCGATCACCCCGGCACCGATTACGACCAGGTGCTTGGGCACCTGCGGCAGCGACAGCGCGCCGGTCGAGTCGATGATGCGCTGGTTGTCGATGGTCACGCCTGGCAGCGGCGTTGGCTCGGAACCGGTGGCGATGACGATGTCTTTGGCCTGCAGCGTGATTTCGCTGCCGTCCTGTGCCTTCACGACCACTTTGCCGACGCCATCCAGGCGGCCCCAGCCCTTGATCCAGTCGACCTTGTTCTTGCGGAACAGGTACTCGATGCCTTTGGTCAGGCCGGCCACGCTCTCGTCCTTCTGCTTCATCATCTGGGCGAGGTTCAGCGTGGGTTTGACTTCGATGCCGAGGTGTGCAAACGCCTCACCGCTGGCGGCTTCGTAGAGTTCGGAAGCATGCAGCAGTGCCTTGGACGGCATGCAGCCGACGTTCAGGCAAGTGCCGCCCAAGGTCGAGCGGCCCTCCACGCAGGCGACACTGAGCCCAATTTGGCCAGCGCGAATGGCTGCGTTGTAGCCGCCAGGGCCACCGCCGATGATCACCACGTCATAGAATTTCATGGTTCAACTCCAGGGATGTAGAAACGCGACAGGGGCATAAGGTTAGGCTGAGCTCGTCAAGTTGTATACAATTTGCTGTGCATATCAGGTCAGTCGGGGCTAGGCCATGTTCGCGTCTGGAGGAAACATCCCACGAATGAACTACTCTGATCCGACGACGTTCGAAATTTCAGGCGTCGTGGCCAAATACGGACAGGAGGGTCGTTCATGCTTGCGCAACTTCCACCGGCACTGCAGAGCTTGCATCTGCCGCTGCGGCTGAAACTCTGGGACGGCAACCACTTCGATCTCGGGCCCAGCCCGCAGGTCACCATACTGGTCAGAGAACCCCAGTTGATCAGCCAGCTGACCCACCCGAGCATGGACCAGTTGGGTACGGCATTTGTCGAAGGCAAGTTGGAGCTGGAAGGCGATATCGGTGAGGCCATACGCGTTTGCGATGAGCTGAGTGAGGCACTGCTTACCGACGAAGACGACACGCCGCCCCAGCGCCTGGCGCATGACAAGACTACCGACGCGCAGGCCATTTCCTATCACTACGACGTATCCAATGAGTTCTACCAGCTGTGGCTGGACCAGGACATGGTGTACTCATGCGCTTATTTTCGCGAGCCGGACAACACCCTCGAGCAGGCGCAGCAGGACAAGTTCGAGCACCTGTGCCGCAAGCTGCGGCTCGAGGCGGGCGACTATCTGCTCGATGTGGGCTGTGGCTGGGGTGGCCTGGCGCGATTCGCCGCCCGTGAGTATGGCGCCAAGGTATTCGGCATCACCCTCAGCAAAGAGCAGTTGAAGCTCGGCCGCCAGCGGGTCAAGGCAGAGGGTCTGAGCGACAAGGTCGATTTACAGATTCTCGATTACCGCGACCTGCCTCAAGACGGCCGCTTCGACAAGGTTGTCAGCGTGGGCATGTTCGAGCATGTCGGCCATGCCAACCTGGCGTTGTATTGCCAGAAGCTGTTCGGTGCGGTGAGGGAAGGGGGGCTGGTGATGAACCACGGCATCACCGCCAAGCATGTGGATGGTCGGCCGGTGGGGCGAGGTGCAGGCGAGTTCATCGATCGCTACGTGTTCCCACATGGTGAGCTGCCCCACCTGTCGATGATCAGTGCCAGCATCTGCGAAGCAGGGCTGGAGGTGGTGGACGTGGAGAGCTTGCGCCTGCACTACGCCAAGACCCTGCACCACTGGAGCGAGAATCTGGAGAACCAGCTGCACAAGGCGGCGGCACTGGTCCCCGAGAAAACCCTGCGCATCTGGCGTTTGTACCTGGCCGGGTGTGCCTATGCGTTCCAGAAGGGCTGGATCAACCTGCACCAGATTCTGGCAGTGAAGCCCTATGCCGACGGGCATCACGACCTGCCCTGGACACGCGAGGATCTGTACCGCTGACACCTACCTCTGGTCGGCGGCACCGGTTACAGGATTGGGGATATCAAGCGTGCGATGCGCATCCCCAATTGCTGTAGCCGGTGGGTGTCGCGGCTGTCCTCAACGGTTATTTCTCGCGCCTGCTCGAAGTCTTCATTCAACATACGTTCCACCTGGTCGGCAAAGCCACGGTCGACCGTCAGCAGGGTGATCTCGAAGTTCAGGCGGAATGAACGGTTGTCCAGGTTGGCACTGCCGATTGCGCTGACCTCGTCATCTACCAGTACTACCTTCTGGTGCAGGAAACCCGGCTGGTAGCGGAACATGCGTACGCCTGCGCGTACCGCTTCGAAGGCAAACAGGCTGGAGGCGGCATAGACAACCCGGTGGTCGGGGCGTGCCGGGATCAATACGCGCACATCCACCCCACGCAGTGCTGCCAGGCGCAATGCCGCGAACACCGCTTCGTCAGGGATGAAGTAGGGGGTGGTTATCCACACCCTGCGCGTGGCGGAGTGGATGGCTTCAAGGAAGAACAGTGCGCAGGTTTCCTGTGGGTCCGCCGGCCCACTGGCCAAGGCCTGGCAGAGCACGCCGTCGTCCGGGTAGGCATCTGGCAGAATCAGCGGCGGCAGCTGGCGCGAGGCCCAGTACCAGTCTTCGGCGAACGACTCTTGCAGGCAGGCCAGCACTGGCCCGCCGATCTGCACATGAGTATCGCGCCACGGTGAAAGCTGCGGGTCTTCACCCAGGTACTCGTCACCTACGTTATGCCCGCCGATGAAACCGACCAAGCCATCCACCACCACGATCTTGCGATGGTTGCGGAAGTTGACCTGAAAGCGGTTGAACCAACCACGCCGGGTGGCGAAAGCGTGAACCTGTACGCCGCCATCACGCAGCGCCTGGCTGTAGCTGGCTGGCAAGGCATGGCTACCGACACGGTCGTACAGCACAAACACCTGAACCCCTTCAGCCGCCTTGCGCAGCAGCAGGTGCTGTAATGCCTTGCCGAGTTTGTCGTCATGGATGATGAAGAACTGCACAAGCACCACATCGTGGGCTTTTTCGATGGCCGCGAAAATGGCATCGAAGGTGGCCTTGCCATTGATCAGCAGCTTCACCTGGTTGTTCGCCAGGCAAGGCATGCGCCCCAGTTTGGGCATGGCGCGTAGCGCGGCGTAGCTTTCCGACTCGCGGGCGGTCAGGGCTTCTTCAACCCATGGCCGCCAGTTGAGGTTGGCCATTGCAACGTGCATTTCCTGGTTGGCTTGGCGGCGCGCCTTGATATACGCATTGAACGAACGGGCGCCGAACACCAGGTACGGTATAAGGGTGAAATAAGGAATGAAGAACAACGGCATCGCCCAGGCAATTGCGCCTTGGGCCGTGCGCACCGTGAACAACGCATGCAGTGCGGCTACGATACCCAGTAGATGAATCAGGCCAATTACATAACCAAAGAAATAGGGGCTGTGGTAATCCATATGCATCCTGCTCACCGAGTACTGTTGGCTAACAGAACACGTTCCCGGTGCACCTTGCAACCTGCGGATGGTTTTGGCGTCTAAGGCTCAGCCCGGCCCGCTTGGCCGGCTTTTTTCAGGAGTGTTCACCCATGAAGATTCGTCTGCCACTGTTGGCCCTGGTCCTCGGTATGAGCAGCCCGCTGGTGCATGCCCAGATGCTGCAACCGGGTTTGTGGGAGCTGACCACCAGCAACATGCAGGTCGATGGCAAGCCGTTACCTGACATGGGGTTCATGCTGGGCCAGCTCAAGAACCTGCCGCCGGAGCAGCGCGCGATGATGGAAGGCGTGCTGGCCAAACAAGGGGTTACGGTGGCTGGTAATGGCGTGCGTTCATGCCTGACCGCCGAACAAGTGGCGACCAACGACATCCCGCTGCAGGACCCCAAATCCGGTTGCACGCAGAAAATCACTGACCGTACCGGCAACGTGTGGAAGTTCGAGTTCAGCTGCCCGAAGGCACAGGGCAGTGGCCAGGCGACGTTCCTCAGTGATCGGGAGTTCACCACCCAGGTCAGCGGCACCTTCAACGCGTCGGGTGTTCAGCAGCAAGGCAGTATGAACACCCGTGCGGTGTGGCTGGGCAGTGATTGCGGTACGGTCAAACCGCGCAGTTGAGGTCCCACTGCCACTGGCTGGCGGCAACAGCGTCGTGGGCATGCAGGCTTTCTGCATGTTCCACCCGCAGCCTGAAAGCAGCACTCCACTCCAATTGTCGTAGCGCCTGGTGCAGGCGCCGGGCAGCATCTTCACAGAACATCAGGTTCTGCCCGTTGGCTAAAGCGAAGGCCTGTTCGTCTGCACGCTTGACCGCAGTCTGTACCGCTGTGCCCAAGCTCATTTCGATGCAATCAATCAGCTCGGTAATCGGCAGCTCACGCTGGCTGCTGCGCAGCCGTACCTGAATTTTCGCGCTACTGCGTTGGCTATGTGGGGTAGCGACGATGCCTTCGGCAGTGCCTAGCCAGTTCATTACCGCCGCAGTGTCGACCTGCGACCCGGGGAATTGCTGTTGGAACTGCTGTTGTATCAGTTGCCTGGCAAGCGCCGCCGAACATGGACAGGTGGACGAATAGGGCACGCATACGGATAGTTCCACGTGGAACATTTCATTCTCGATGCGTGCATCGATGGTCACGGGATAGCTCTTCCAGCCTGCCAATGGGCTGATCAAGGCTGGTCTTTTAAGCAGGTGATCAAAGCCCAAGCGCAGATAAGCAGCGGAAGACAGCCCTTCGTGGCTGGTCAAAAAATCCGCCAAAAGCTGCCGAATTGCCAGCGCCGTAACGGGCTGGTTTTCCAGGGCCTCCAATGCAAGGTAGAGCCGCGACATGTGGATGCCACGTGAATGGCCGTCTATCAAACTGACGCCTGCGTCGACGGTGGCAGCAGCGGGGCGCCCTTCAAACTGCACGGGCAGGGCGATGCCGCACATCCCCACCCAGTTCAGTGGCAAGGTGAAGGCATGAGTTTGTGAAGCGATATCAGGGAGCGTGTGCTGGTTCATTTGGGTTTCCACAGAAGAAGGCATCAGCGGCAGCCGCCGATCATGCTGCAATGCACATTGAAACGTTGCCCGCTGGAACTGGATACGCGGTTCCAGGTGGTCCAGCCTACGCGGCGGCTGTAACCCACCCAGGCCTCGCCGTCACTGGCCAGGCCGGTGAAGAAGGTCAACGAACCGTAACGGCTGTTGGTTTGAGCCCATAGCCGCCGCGTGACCGAGTCGAAACCGCGCAGGTAAAGCTCATTGTCGTGTGTACGTACGCTGTAGTAACTCCCCTTGCCGTCCTGGCAGGAGAGCAGCGTGGCACTGCGGGTACACAACGCCAATGCAGTGCTCTGCGGCATGGCAACCAGTGAGGTGGGCATGGCGATCAACACCAATGCCATGGCGCGTGACAGTTTCATGTTTCATCCCCGGTGAGCATTCGTCCGTCGAGAACGGCTTGGCGAAATTGTATTGTTACTTTATAACATTGCGCAATGCATCGTTTCGAATGCGTTCGCCTGAAGGGGTTTTGCCATGTCCAATCGTCTTCCCGTTACTGTGCTGTCCGGCTTTCTGGGTGCCGGTAAAAGCACCTTGCTCAACCATGTATTGCGTAACCGTGACAACCTGCGGGTTGCCGTCATCGTCAATGACATGAGCGAAATCAACATCGACGCCAGCGAGGTGCAGCGCAACGTCAGCCTCAACCGCGCTGAAGAAAAGCTCGTTGAGATGAGCAACGGCTGCATCTGCTGCACCCTGCGTGAGGACCTGCTGGAAGAGGTAGCGCGGTTAGCCGCAGAAGGGCGCTTCGACTACCTGCTGATCGAGTCCACTGGCATTTCGGAGCCACTGCCGGTAGCAGAGACTTTCACCTTCCGCGACGAACAAGGCCGCAGCTTGTCCGACATGGCCCGGCTGGACACGATGGTCACAGTGGTCGATGGCCTGAACTTCCTGCGCGATTACCAGGCTGCAGACAGCCTGGCCAGCCGTGGCGAAACATTGGGCGAGGACGATGAGCGCTCGATCAGTGACCTGCTTATCGAACAGGTGGAATTCGCCGATGTGCTGCTGCTGAGCAAGATCGACCTGATCAGCCAGCATGAGCGCGAAGAGCTCGTGGCCATTTTGCGCAGCCTCAATGCGCGGGCAGAGATCGTGCCGATGGTCATGGGCCAGGTTGCACTGGAGCGCATTCTCGATACGGGCCTGTTCGACTTCGACCAGGCGGCGCAGGCGCCAGGCTGGTTGCAGGAGCTACGCGGCGAGCACGTACCGGAAACCGAAGAGTACGGAATTGCAGCCATGACCTGGCAAGCGCGGCGCCCGTTTCATCCACAACGGTTCTACGACTTTATCCACACGCACTGGAGCAACGGGCGCTTGCTCCGGTCCAAAGGCTTTTTCTGGTTGGCCAGCAAGTACCAAGAAGCGGGTAGCTGGTCGCAAGCGGGGGGCATGATGCGCCATGGCTTGGCGGGGCGCTGGTGGCGCTTCGTACCGCGCGACCAGTGGCCCGAGGATGTGGATAACACGAGTGCGATCCTTAAACACTGGACCGCTGAAGCCGGCGATTGCCGCCAGGAATTGGTGTTCATTGGGCAGAATATCGACTTTGCAAAGTTATCCACAGACCTTGATGCGTGCTTGTTGACCGACCAGGAAATGGCGCTTGGGCATATGGGCTGGTTGCGGTTGCCCGATCCGTTCGGGCCGTGGCATGCGGAGGCGGCAGCATGAGCCTGGCACTGAGGGCTGTGGATATCTTTCAGGTCGCTGGCGAAACACCGCAAGTATTGGCAGAGGTCCTGCAGGATGGCGTCAACCTGGCCGTCTGGCGTCGGCGTTTGCCGGCGCAGTTGCAGGACTTTGCCGAACTGGTACTCAGCCTTGGCCAGCCTTTGGCCGATCAACGGGTAATCGAGGTGGACGAGCAGCGCCCGCCGGTGCTGCCGGACCTGCTGCGCGAAGCCGCTGACCTGCACGGCTATGAGTCATTTGTAGCCGATGTGACCTGGCTGGTCGCGGCCTACACCTGCCTGGTAGGTGCGCGTCGTGTCGGTCTGCGCCTGCGCGTACTGGATGGCCCCATGTGTCCGCGTTTCCATGTGGATAACGTACCCTTGCGCTTGCTCACAACTTACGTCGGGCCGGGTAGTGAGTGGTTGCCTGAGGCGATAAGCCCCCGGCGAGAGTTACACACAGCGCAGCCTCCTGTGGATAAAATTCAGACCCTGCAAGCCGGTGACGTGGCGCTGCTCAAGGGCGAGAAATGGCAAGGCAACGAAGGTGCAGGCCTGGTACATCGCTCGCCTTCGGGCCAGCAGGGGCGCCTGCTGTTGAGCCTTGACTGGTTGGCCTGACGGCGCATAGTTAGGCTTTGCCACTGTTTGAATCAGCCCATGCTGCAGCACATACCTACCCACGTAATTGCCGGCCCGCTCGGCGCCGGCAAAACCACCCTGATCCGCCATTTGCTGGCGCAGCGGCCGCCCAATGAGCGCTGGGCGGTGCTGATCAATGAATTTGGCCTGGTTGGCCTGGATGCGGCGTTGCTCAGCCAGGATGAAGACGGCGTGGCCATTGGTGAAGTGGCCGGCGGTTGTTTGTGCTGCGTGAACGGTATGCCGTTCCAGGTCGGGCTAGGGCGTCTGTTGCGTAAATCACGCCCTGACCGTTTGTTCATCGAGCCTTCAGGTCTGGGTCATCCGTTGCAGCTGCAGGCACAATTGCAGGCAGCGCCATGGGCTGGAGTGCTGACAATTCAGCCACTTGTCATGGTTGTGGATGCTCAAGCAGTGGCTCGCAATGAGCGGCTTTCCGATGCGCAACAGCAGGCGTTGAACGCCTGCGAGTGTGTGATTATGAATAAGTCAGAGGCTGTGGATGAATCAACTAAATTGTTGATAAGTAATAAATTTAGCGACAGGAACGTACTCTGGGCCGTGGAGGGTGAAGTAGCGTTTTGTGGACTACCCCAGGCACCTTCACAGATTGTTGACAGCCCGCTATCCGTCTTCAGGATTGTCGACAATCTGGAAATAACCGCAGGAGCGGTCTGGGCCGACCCCACCCAGCCGGTCTGCCTGGCCCAGCAGGGTGAGGGTGGTTGGAGTATTGGCTGGCGCTGGCACCCCAGCCAGCAGTTTTATCCACAGCGGCTAAGCACGTTTTTGCAGAATTTGCCCTGGCGGCGCGCCAAGGGGGTTATCCACAGCCCGGAGGGGTGGCAGGGTTTCAACGGGCTGAATGGGGGCTTGCCCGCCTGGCAGCCCAGCGAGTGGCGCCGGGATAGCCGCATCGAGCTGATTTTCGATCAGGCGCAATCGCAAGCGGCGCTGCAGGCCGCTTTGCGTGAATGCTGCATCAGCTGATCAGTTACGCCAGCGGTTGTGTTCCTGGCGCCATTGCTGCATCTCGATAACGTTGTCGGTGCGCGGCGGGGTTTTGATCTCGAACGGGTAGGGTGCCAGTTCTATCTGCACGCTGTGCGCACCGAACTGTGTCACGCTACCGGGGTGGCGCTGCTCGCCAGTGACGGTGAACTCGAAGGCATAGATGCGGGCCAGGCGCTTGCGGCCATTGGCATCGCGCACAAAGCCGATGCGCTTGAGCGCCACGGCGTCGTCGAGCAACTCGAGGTCCAGTTTGGCGCAATGCTGTTTGACCCGTTCCAGGGCTTTCTCGCGCAACCCATGGTTGTGCCACAACCAGGCGCCTGCCGTGGCTACCAGCATCAGGACGAAGAGGTTCTCCAGGGTCAACATTTGCTTATGCTCCAAACAGGTAGATCCAGCTTAACTGCGTCCCTGGCCTGTCGTACAGGTGACAATCGAGTTCATACTGCGTCGCGCACTATTCTTTGAAACAGCTTTGGAAAACACCCGCATGAAACGTACTCCGCACCTGCTCGCCATTCAGTCCCATGTGGTGTTCGGCCACGCCGGCAACAGCGCCGCGGTGTTCCCCATGCAGCGGATCGGGGTCAACGTGTGGCCGCTCAATACCGTGCAGTTCTCCAACCACACACAGTATGGCCAGTGGGCGGGCGATGTGCTCGCTCCAGCGCAAATTCCTGCGTTGGTCGAAGGTATTTCCAACATCGGTGAACTGGGGCACTGCGATGCAGTGCTTTCCGGTTACCTGGGCAGTGCCGAGCAAGGGCGGGCGATTCTGGCCGGGGTACAGCGG
Organism: Pseudomonas sp. CJQ_9; assembly: GCF_043106615.1. Lineage (NCBI taxonomy): Bacteria > Pseudomonadati > Pseudomonadota > Gammaproteobacteria > Pseudomonadales > Pseudomonadaceae > Pseudomonas > Pseudomonas sp. CJQ_9. The sequence continues at coordinate 49,832 of NZ_JBICMS010000095.1, forward strand.
ATCAAAGCGGTGAACCCCAAGGCGTTGTACCTCTGTGACCCGGTCATGGGGCACGCCGAGAAGGGTTGCATCGTACCGCCTGAGGTCAGCCAGTTCCTGCTCGACGAGGCGGTGGCCAAGGCCGATATCCTGTGCCCCAACCAGCTGGAGCTGGACAGCTTTTGTGGGCGCCGCGCGCAGTCGCTGGAGGATTGCGTGCACATGGCGCGCAGCTTGCTGCAGCGCGGGCCGCAGGTGGTCGTGGTCAAGCACCTGGCCTACCCCGGGCGGTGCGAGGACCAGTTCGAAATGCTGCTGGTGACGGCTCAGCACTGCTGGCACCTGCGGCGCCCGCTGCTGGCTTTCCCGCGTCAGCCAGTGGGGGTCGGCGACCTGACTTCCGGGCTGTTCCTGGCTAGGGTATTGCTCGGCGACAGCTGGGTGCAGGCATTCGAGTTCACTGCCGCCGCGGTGCATGAAGTGCTGTTGGAAACCCAGGCCTGTGCCAGCTACGAGCTGCAGCTGGTACGGGCCCAGGATCGCGTTGCCCACCCGCGTGTGCGCTTTGAAGCGCGGTTGCTGGCGTTTTAAATAGCGTCGGTTTTCAGGTCCTGGTAGCGCTTTTCCAGTTCCTGGCGGATCTGGCGGCGCTGCTGCCCCTGCAGGAAGCGGCGCTTTTCTTCGCTGCTTTGTGGCTGACGCGGCGGTACCGGCACCGGGCGGCGATTGTCATCCACCGCGACCATGGTAAAGAAGCAGCTGTTGGAGTGGCGCACCGAGCGCTCGCGAATGTTCTCGGTCACCACTTTGATGCCCACTTCCATCGAGGTATTGCCGGTGTAGTTGACGGACGCCAGGAACGTCACCAGCTCGCCCACGTGTACCGGCTCGCGGAAGATCACCTGGTCTACCGACAACGTCACCACATAGCTGCCGGCATAGCGGCTGGCGCATGCATAGGCCACTTCGTCGAGGTATTTGAGCAGGGTGCCGCCATGTACGTTGCCAGAAAAGTTGGCCATGTCCGGGGTCATCAGGACGGTCATGCTCAGCTGGGCGTTTCCAGGTTCCATAAGGTGCTCACGGTTAGGTTGCGCTGAATCGGGCGAATGGAGGGGGTGATCTGCTGACACGGGTTTTCCCTCTTGTGAATTTGCCTCGTTGCTACGGGACGTTGCCGGCGGCGTAGCGGTCACCCTGATCATGCCATCAGCGGCGCTTTTCCAGCCGATCTGTTTCTGCATATTGCGCCGGCTTTTTGCAGCCGATCGCGATGTTAACCTGAGTACGCCCATGCACCATGGGCGTTCCTGCATTCAATACAGTATGTACTTGCTGCTCGCTCAGGTTTGCCCCGGCAGAGGAGCGGTTTGCCCAGGCATTCATAAAAGACGAGAAAAGGAGTATCACGCCATGCATGCCATCAGCTTCATCCAGGACCTGGCAGTCATCATGCTGGTCGCTGGCGTGGTCACCATCCTCTTTCACCGCCTCAAACAGCCGGTAGTGCTTGGTTATATTGTCGCCGGCTTCATCATCGGCCCCCACACCCCGCCATTCGGCCTTATCCACGACGAAGACACCATCAAGACCCTCGCCGAGCTGGGGGTGATCTTCCTGATGTTCTGCCTGGGGCTCGAGTTCAGCCTGCGCAAGTTGTTCAAGGTGGGCGCCACGGCGTTCATCGCGGCGTTCCTCGAAATTGTGCTGATGATCTGGATCGGCTTCGAGATCGGCCGCTGGTTTGGCTGGAACACCATGGACTCGCTGTTCCTGGGTGCCATCCTGGCCATTTCCTCGACCACCATCATCGTCAAGGCGCTCAACGACCTGAAGATGAAGAACGAGCGCTTTGCCCAGCTGATCTTCGGCGTGCTCATCGTCGAGGACATTCTTGGCATCGGCATCATTGCCCTGCTCTCAGGTATCGCCGTCAGCGGCACGGTCAGCTCGGGGGAGGTATTCTCCACTGTCGGCAAGCTGTCATTGTTCATGATCGTTGCCTTGGTCATCGGTATCCTGCTGGTGCCGCGCCTGCTGGCCTACGTGGCCCGATTCGAGAGCAACGAGATGTTGCTGATTACCGTGCTGGGGCTGTGTTTCGGCTTCTGCCTGCTGGTCGTCAAGCTCGAATACAGCATGGTCCTGGGCGCCTTCCTGATTGGCGCGATCATGGCCGAGTCACGCCAGTTGCTGAAGATCGAGCGCCTGATCGAACCCGTTCGCGACCTGTTCAGCGCCATTTTCTTCGTCGCCATCGGCTTGATGATCGACCCGCAGGTCCTGGTCGAATACGCTTGGCCGATTGTGGTCATTACTCTGGCGGTGGTATTGGGCAAGATGGTGTCCTGCGGTATGGGCGCGTTCATTGCCGGTAACGATGGGCGTACCTCGCTGCGTGTGGGCATGGGGCTTTCGCAGATTGGCGAATTCTCCTTCATCATTGCCGCGCTGGGCATGACCCTGCAGGTAACCAGCGACTTCCTGTACCCCGTGGCGGTCGCCGTATCGGCTATCACCACCCTGCTTACGCCCTACCTGATCCGCGCAGCCGACCCGCTTTCGCAAAAGCTGGGCAATGTCGTGCCTGGGCGCCTGGCGCGGGTGCTGTCGTTGTATGGCGAGTGGTTGCGCAACATTCAACCGCAGGGCGAGGGTGCCATGCTCGCGGCAATGATCCGGCGCATCCTCTTGCAGGTTGGGGTGAACCTGGCCCTGGTGATCGCGATCTTCTTCAGCGGCGGCTATTTTGCCGGGCGCATCGGTAACTGGCTCAGTGAATGGGTCAGCGACATCAGCCAGCAGAAGGCGATGATCTGGGGCGCGGCGTTGTTGCTGTCGCTGCCGTTCCTGATCGCGGCCTACCGCAAGCTCAAGGCGCTGTCGATGCTGCTGGCCGAGATGGGCGTGAAGCCGGAAATGGCCGGGCGGCACACCCAGCGGGTGCGGCGGGTGATTGCCGAAGTGATTCCGCTGCTGTCTTTAGTGGTAATTTTCCTGCTGCTGTCGGCACTGTCAGCGAGCATCTTGCCGACCAACGAATTGCTGTTGGTGATTGCCGTGGTCGCTGCGGTGGTAGTGGCCTTGCTGTGGCGCTGGCTCATTCGCGTGCATACGCGCATGCAGATCGCCTTGCTGGAAACGCTGGAGAACAGCCGCGAGAACTCGCACTGAGTGCCACCCGGCTGCAGCGACAGCGGCGCCTACCGGTTCACCACACGCTTGGCCGTTGTGGGTACCTGTAGGCGCCGCTGCACCGGAATCGGTGGGGAAGATCAGCTTTCCAGCCACACATCCCTTGCCCAGTGCCATACCGATTCCCAGCTGTCCTCACCGACCTGCTCTTCCTCAGCCTCCCACAACACTACGGTGCCATCTTCCTCTACGCAGTAGTAGTTGGCGCCGTCCTGGCACAACGGGATCAGCTCACGCGGTACGCCCGCATCCCAGGCGTTGGCCGCCACATCGGGCAGGTAGGTGTGCGACTGTGGATCGGTGCACGTTACCGGCTCCAGTGAGCCATACACCACATCGCTCACAGTCAGCAAAAACTCTTTGAACACGTATGGAATGTTGATGAACAGCTGCTCTTCGATCTCTACCAGCTGATCCTCATCGGGAAGCTCCAAAGGTACCGGCACCGGCTCGTTGGCTTCACGGAGTTGTTCGATCACTTCTTCCACGGTTCACTTCCTCTGACCTAGATGACAACTTTGCGCGTTATACCCTAGTAGGCCACTCTGACAAAAGCAAAAACCCCGGGCCAGGCCCGGGGTTCTTGGTACGGCGCGCAGCGGTTAGCTATTTTGACGGATACCGGCTACCAGCCAAGGCTGGTTCTCACCTGGGGCACGCACCATATGCCAGCTTTCGCTGAACACTTCGCCCTGGTCGAAGCGCGAGTTTTTCGACACGCCACGGAAGGTCAGGGTGGCGTCGGTGCGGTCTGGGCGGTCATCGACGCCGTCCAGTTGCACTTCGAGGTTGTCGATGTAGGTGGACTGGAAGCCATCACCCAACTCGGCGCGCTCACGCTTGAGGAACTCCAGCATCTGCGGCGTGACGAACTCGGCGATCTTGTCCATCTCGTTGGCATCCCAGTGCTGCTGCAGCGACTGGAAGTGGTTGCGAGCGGCGGCCAGGAAGCTCTGTTCGTTGAACCAGGCAGGTGCGTTGATCACCGGGGCGGCGGCAGGCGCGGCCGAACCACCGAACATCGACGGCTGGGCAGGCTGGCCGTGGGCTTCACGCTGCATCGGCGCGTGGCCTGGCATGGCCATTTGTGGTTGCTGCTGGCGACGACGCGCGGCAATGAAGCGGAACACCAGGAAGGCGATGAGCGCCACGATCAGGAAGTCCATGATCTGGAAGCCCTCGAAACCGTCGCCCATGAACATGGACGCCAGCAAGCCGCCGGCGGCCAGGCCAGCGAGTGGGCCCAACCAGCGCGAAGCACCGCTGGCGGCCGGGGCGGCACGACCAGGTGCGGTCGGCGCGGCGGCTGGCGCGGTTGGTGTGGCCTGGCGGGTCTGGTGAATAGGCGCGGAGCCCGAGCTCTTGCCGCCGCCGAAACGCTTGGCGTTGGCGTCCAGGCTCAGCGTCAGGCCGACGCAAAGCGCCAGTGCGATGCTAAGAAAACGTTGCATAATTGGGATATCCCCTGTTGTGGATTGCACGCGCGTCATGGTGCACAGGTTCCCGGGCACATGACCAGCGACATAATGTTTCCAGCTTTTGCCTGAATGTTACAACGCCGGCACCGCCGCCCTTGAGCGCGCTCCCAAAAAGGCAGCCGCTGCAAGGAACAGTACTGGCACAGGCGTCAGATCGCCTCGAGTTTGGCATACCCCAGCATCAGCCATTTGCTGCCTTCGGCAAAATTCACCTGCACCCGTGCCTGGGCGCCGGAGCCCTCGAAGTTGAGGATCACACCTTCGCCAAACACCGCGTGCTGCACCCGCTGGCCGAGGTTGAAGGCGGTTTGCGGGATGTTGGCGTTGTCGAACAGGTGGCTGTTGGTGGCTGTCTTGGGGGCGCCGAATGGGCGGCTGACGCTGTTGGAAAGGCGTACTTCCTGAACCAGCCCCGGTGGAATTTCGCGAACGAAGCGCGACACCTTGTTGTAGGTTTCGCTGCCATACAGGCGGCGTGTCTCGGCATATGTCATGACCAGTTGGCGCATCGCACGGGTGATACCGACATAGGCCAGGCGACGTTCCTCTTCCAGGCGGCCAGGTTCCTCGAGGCTCATTTTGTGCGGGAACAGCCCTTCTTCCATGCCGACCAGGAATACGTAGGGGAACTCCAGGCCCTTGGCGCTGTGCAAGGTCATCAGCTGGATGCTGTCCTCATGTTCGTCCGCCTGGCTGTCGCCGGCTTCCAGCGAAGCATGGCCGAGGAAAGCCGAGAGCGGAGAGAGGTCGGCATCTTCTTCGGTGGATTCGAAGTTGCGCGCTGCGCTGACCAGTTCCTCAAGGTTTTCTACCCGAGCCTGGCCCTTTTCACCCTTTTCTTCCTGGTGATAGGTAATCAGCCCGGACTGCTCGATGGTGGTCTGGGTCATGGTATGCAGCGGCATGTCCGCAACCTTGGCAGCCAGCCCTTCGATCAGTTCGATGAAGGCCCCCAATGCGCTGGCGGCGCGGCCTTTCAACGCCTTGGCGGCGATCAGCTGGCACATGGCCCCCCACATGGAAAGCTGGCTGTGGCGGGCGTGCTCGCGGATGGCTTCGACGGTTTTTTCGCCAATGCCACGTGGGGGGACGTTGATTACCCGCTCCAGTGCGGCATCGTTGCCACGCCCTTCGATCAAGCGCAGGTAGGCCATGGCGTTCTTGATTTCGGCGCGCTCGAAGAAGCGTTGGCCGCCATAGATGCGGTATGGCACGCGTTCGCGCAACAAGGCTTCTTCCAGCACCCGTGACTGGGCGTTGGAACGGTACAGGATGGCAATGTCGTTGCGCGCGTTACCCTGCTTGATCAGGCCTTCGATGGTTTCTACCACGTAGCGCGCTTCGTCGTGCTCGTTGTAGGCCGCGTACAGGGTCAGGGGTTCGCCTTCACCCAGGTCGGTCCACAGTTCCTTGCCCAAGCGCCCGCTGTTGTTGGCAATCAGCGCGTTGGCAGCCTTGAGGATGCCGCCGGTGGAGCGGTAGTTCTGCTCCAGGCGGATCATTTCGGCGTCGGGGAAGTCGGCGGTGTACTGGTGGATGTTCTCGATCTTGGCACCGCGCCAGCCGTAGATCGACTGGTCGTCATCGCCCACCGCCATCAGGCTGGCGCCACCGCGCGCCAACAGGCGCAGCCAGGCGTACTGCACGGCGTTGGTGTCCTGGAACTCGTCGACCAGCACGTGCTGGAAGCGCCGCTGGTAATGCTCCAGCAGGCCCGGGTGGTCACGCCACAGGTCCAGTGCGCGCAGCAGCAGCTCGGAAAAGTCGATGACCCCGGCGCGTTCGCAGGCCTGCTCGTAGGCGGTATACACCTCGCGCATGGTGGCCAGGAACAGATCGCCGCCGGCCTGGATATGTTGCGGGCGCAGCCCCTCGTCCTTCTGGCCGTTGATGAACCACTGGGCCTGGCGGGCCGGCCACTTCTGTTCATCCAGGCCCAACTCGCGCATCACCCGCTTGATCAGGCGCTGTTGGTCGTCGCTGTCGAGGATCTGGAAGTTCTGCACCAGCCGCGCTTCCTGCCAGTGTGCCCGCAGCAGGCGATGGGCCAGGCCGTGGAAGGTGCCGACCCACATGCCAGCTGGGTTGATGCCCAGCAATTGCTCGATCCGCTGGCGCATTTCCGCGGCGGCCTTGTTGGTGAAGGTCACCGACAGGATCGAGTGCGGCGAGGCCTGCTCTACCTGGATCAGCCAGGCGATACGGTGCACCAGCACGCGGGTTTTACCGGAACCGGCGCCGGCAAGCACCAGTTGACGCCCGAGCGCGGCCGCTACGGCCTGGCGTTGGGCATCGTTGAGGGAGTTCAGCAGGAGGGAGAGGTCGTCTGTGTGCATCCGGCCATTCTAGGGCGCGGCAGGGAAGGGGTAAATGGTACTGTATAAATACTCACCTGCCCAAGCGCCGAACGGTGCATGTGCAAGCCCGCCACGCCGGGCGTGCAAGCTGACGTGGCGGTTGTCAGCGAAATCAAGCAGTGATCAGGATTTCGTCGATTTGGGCAAGCAGCGTGCCTTCGTGGAAAATCTCCACGCTGGCGATGGCTTCAGCGCCGGTTGGCATCTCGAAATGCACCTCCTTGTCACACAACATCTGGATGAAGCTGCCGCCTTCCGATTTCAATTCCAGGTCCAGGGCCAGGGTACCCGGTTGCCCGTCGCGCTTGACCAGCACGGGGTCGACGCCAGGGTTGGCAACGGTGACCGTACCTGCAACCCGCACCCGCGCCCCTGGGGGCATTCTGTCATGTTGGGCTTTCCAGTTCTTGCTGTTGATCATGTCTGCAGCTCCATTAGTGCGAAGGGCGAAATGCGCCTTCCGACCAGAGCGTGCAACAAGCCCCAGCCCAGCCACAGCGTGAAACTTTTCAGCTATGCCAGACCCTGCCATGGCGTGCCAGCAGGCTGTTAGCCTGCTCTGGCCCGTTGCTGCCAGCCGCATACGGGCGTGGGGCCTGGAAGTGTTCTTCACAGCCCTTGATCACGGGGTCGATCCAGGCCCAGGCGGCTTCAACTTCATCACGGCGCATGAACAGCGTGGAGTCGCCCTCCAGCACATCCAGTAACAGGCGCTCGTAAGCCTCCCAGCGGCGCGTCTGGCTGAAAACCTGGGCCAGGTTCAGGTCGAGGTCGACCGGCTCTAGGCGCATGCCCTTGCCAGGGCTTTTGGTCATCATGCGCAGGCTGATGCGTTCCTCTGGTTGCAGCTGGATCAGCAGCTGGTTCACCTGGCCACCGTTGAACAGCTCATGGGGCACCGGCTTGAACTGAATGACGATTTGCGACGAGCGCCGTGCCATGCGCTTGCCCGTGCGCAGGTAAAACGGCACGCCGGCCCAGCGCCAGTTGTCGATGTGTGCCTCGATGGCGATGAACGTTTCGGTGTCGCTGTCATTGTCGACGTCTTTTTCGAAGTAATAGGCCGGCACTTCCTGGCCGCCGATGCGCCCCGGGCCATATTGGCCGCGGACCGTCTTGTCCTGCACGTCCTGGCCAGTGATCGGCTTGAGTGCGCGCAGTATCTTCACTTTTTCGTCGCGTACCGCTTCGGCCTCGAACTGCGCGGGTGGCTCCATGGCCACCAGGCACAGCAACTGCAGCAAATGGTTTTGCAGCATGTCGCGGATCGCGCCAGCCTTGTCGTAATAGCCGCCGCGGTTCTCTATACCCAGGGTTTCGCACACGCTGATTTGCACGTGATCGACCTGGTTGTTGCGCCACACCGGCTCCAGCAGGGCGTTGGCAAAGCGCAGCGCCATCAGGTTCTGCACGGTTTCCTTGCCCAGGTAGTGGTCGATACGGAATACCTGGGTTTCTTCGAACACCGCGCCAATCGCCTCGTTGATGGCGGTGGCCGATTCCAGCGAGTGGCCGATCGGCTTCTCCAGCACGATGCGCGCTTCGCCATCGGCCAGGCCGGCCGTGTGCAGGTGGTTGGCAATGGGGACGAACAGCTTGGGTGCGGTGGCCAGGTAAAAGATGCGCGTGAGCCCGCCGGGTTCGCCCAGGTAGCGCGCCAGGCGGCCGAAATCGGCGCTCTGCGACGCGTCCATGGGGAAGTAATCGAGGCGTGCGGAAAAACGCTGCCACACTTCTTCGTCAAAGTCGGTGCGGGCAACCTGTGCCCGGCAGTGGCGCTCGGCGAGCTTCAGGTAGTCATTGCGTGGCAGGTTGCGGCGGGCCAGTGCGATGACGCGTACTGCTGGGTTGAGGCGGGCCTCGCGGAACAGGTGGTAGAGCGCCGGAAGCAGTTTGTGCAGGGCCAGATCGCCGGTGCCGCCGAATACCAGAATGTCGCAAGGAATAGTCAAACCACCACTCTCCACGTTCGTTTAACTGGGCGGGTTGGCGTCCATGTAGTATAACTACAAGAAAGCTACAACCCGGCCAGCCGATCATAACCGAGTCCAGCCCGTGAATCTGTTGCAACATATCGCCCAATCGCGCCACCTGCTGCGCAAATCGGAACTCAAAGTGGCCGACCACGTGCTGCTCGACCCGGCTGCCGTCATGCACAGCTCCATGGCCGACCTGGCGCACAGCGTAGGTATCAGCGAACCCACCATCGTGCGTTTCTGCCGGGCCATTGGTTGCACGGGCTTTCAGGACCTGAAGCTGAAGCTGGCGCAGAGCCTGGCCGCCGGGGCCAGCTTCGGCCAGTTCGCCATCCACGAAGACGACTCGGTCGCCGACTACAGCCTGAAAATCTTCGACACTACCCTGCACACCCTGATGGAGGTGCGCGAGCACCTCGACCCGCTGGCGCTGCAGCAGGCGGTGAGCGCCATGGCGCAGGCCCAGCGTGTGGAGTTCTACGGCTTTGGTGCCTCGGGGGCTGTAGCGGCAGATGCCCAGCACAAGTTCTTTCGCCTGCTGCTGAGCGCGGCGGCGTATTCCGACCCGCACATGCAGGCCATGTCGGCGGTGACCTTGAAGCCGGGCGATGTGGCCGTGTGTATCTCCCAGTCCGGCCGCTCCAAGGACCTGCTGATCACCGCCAACCTGGTGCGCGAGAGCGGGGCCAACCTGATTACCCTGTGCCCCAGCCAGACGCCGCTGGCCGAATTGTCGACGGTCAACCTGGCGATCGACGTGCATGAAGACACCGAAATCTATACCCCGTTGACCTCGCGCATTGCCCACCTGGTGGTGATCGACGTGCTGGCCATGGGTGTGGCCATGGCGCGTGGGCCGAGCCTGGTCAACCACCTGAAAAGCGTGAAACGCAGTTTGCGCAGCCTGCGTTTGTCGCCCAAGTCGATCAAGGCTACAGACGACTGAATTCAATCTGTACCGGCCTCTTCGCGGGCGCGCCCGCTCCCACAGGTACTGTGCACCTTTTGCAATTGGCGCGATGCCTGTGGGAGCGTGCAAGCCCGCGAAGGGGCCGGCACCGGCAAAGCAGATTTCACTGTTTTGTCACCATTTCACCGCTAAACCGTAAACCTGCCAGGCCAGTCTGAAGCTCCCGCATCCTAACTGGGAGACAGGCAATGGCTCGTGACTTCGACGGTACGTACCAACCCAACGCCAAGGCTCGCAAGCAGCAGGAAAAGGATCAGCGCCGCATGGAATATCGGCGGGCGATCGAAAGCTATTGCGACCAGCGTCAATTGCTCCGCGAACTGGCGGACTACCCAGACCTGCAAGCGCTCACGGTGTGGCAGGCGTCTGCGGCAGTCTCCCCGAAAAACGCTCAACAAGCCCGCTGATCAGCGCACGTTCGCCGCGGATGAACGCCAGAAAGGCCAAGGCTACCGGCGACTGGCGCTTGGCCTTGGCCTGTACCACGCACCAGCTGCGGTACAGGGGCAGCTCTTCCACCGGCAGTTCGGTCAGCACGCCAGTGGCCAGTTCCAGGTTCACCGCGTGGCGGGTCAGCAAGGCTACCCCCAGACCCGCGATCACGCATTCGCGTTGGGCATCGGCCGACGCCACTTCCAGGGTCTGGGTGAAATGCACGCGCTTGTCCTTGAAGTACTCCTCGCATGCTTTGCGCGTTCCTGAGCCCTGCTCGCGGACCAGCAAGGTATGCGGTTCCAGATCTTGCAGGCGCAGCTGCTCCAGCTTGCACAGCGGATGCTGTGGCGGCGCTACGGCCACGATCGGGTTGTTGAGGAAGGGCAGAAACTCCAGGCCCATGTCCTGCGGCACCATGGACATGATGATCAGGTCATCGCGGTTGTCGGAAAGCCGCCGAATGGCCTGGGCACGGTTGACCACCGTCAAGGTCAGGTTGACCTCCGGGTGGCGTTGCTTGAAGGCCGCGAACAAGTGCGGAACGAAGTACTTGGCACTGGACTCGACCGCCAGCTTCAATTGACCCTGCAATGAGCCCTGCATGTCCGACAGCTGCATGTCCAGGCTTTCCAGCCGGCCGAAGATATCGCGGCTGGCACGCTGCAGGGCCTCGGCTGCTTCGGTCAGGTAGAGCTTCTTGCCAACGTACTCGAACAGTGGCTGGCCAATCAGCTCTTCGAGCTGCCGGATTTGTAGACTAACGGCGGGTTGTGTGAGCGCCATTTCTTCCGCAGCGCGGCTGTACGACCGCAAATCACATACTTCGTTAAAGATCTGTAGTTGACGTAAAGTCATACGCATCAAGGACTTACGCATATTCGTCGGCTCATCGGCAATACCTTGTTACCCAACTATAAGCTTTTGCTAATACAGCCCCTAACAAATATTGATTTTTGTTTATCAACCCACGGCGCTAGGGTGAATACGCGACTGGCCAGCCAACGTCTGGTCACGCGCCGACCGGTAGAACCGGCTCGACTGTTCCTACGGCTTTGGGAAGACTCCAGTGATAAAAAAAATCCTGATCGCCAACCGAGGTGAAATTGCAGTTCGGATCGTGCGTGCATGCGCCGAGATGGGCATTCGCTCGGTAGCGATCTATTCCGACGCCGACCGCCACGCCCTGCACGTCAAGCGTGCCGACGAGGCGCACAGCATTGGTGCCGAGCCGCTGGCCGGTTACCTGAACCCGCGCAAACTGGTGAACCTGGCGGTGGAAACCGGTTGCGATGCCCTGCACCCGGGCTATGGCTTCCTGTCGGAAAATGCCGAGCTGGCAGAAATTTGCGCCGAACGCGGAATCAAGTTCATTGGCCCGGCCGCCGACGTGATTCGCCGCATGGGCGACAAGACCGAAGCACGCCGTACCATGATCGCCGCCGGTGTGCCGGTAACCCCGGGCACCGAAGGTAACGTTGCCGATATCCACGAAGCCCTGAGCGAAGGTGACCGCATCGGTTACCCGGTCATGCTCAAGGCCACTTCGGGGGGCGGTGGCCGGGGTATCCGCCGTTGCAACAGCCGTGAAGAACTGGAACAGAACTTCCCGCGGGTCATTTCGGAGGCAACCAAGGCATTTGGCTCGGCCGAAGTGTTCCTGGAAAAATGCATCGTCAACCCCAAGCACATCGAGGCGCAGATTCTCGGTGACAGCTTCGGCAATGTGGTGCACCTGTTCGAGCGCGACTGCTCGATCCAGCGCCGCAACCAGAAGCTCATCGAAATCGCCCCAAGCCCACAGCTCACCCCCGAGCAGCGCGCCTACATCGGTGACCTCGCGGTGCGCGCAGCCAAGGCAGTGGACTACGAAAACGCCGGCACCGTGGAGTTCCTGCTCGCCGATGGCGAGGTGTACTTCATGGAAATGAACACCCGGGTGCAGGTGGAGCACACCATCACCGAGGAAATCACCGGCATCGACATCGTTCGTGAACAGATCCGCATTGCTTCGGGCCTGCCGTTGTCGGTGAAGCAGGAAGACATTCACCACCGCGGCTATGCGTTGCAGTTCCGTATCAACGCCGAAGACCCGAAGAACAACTTCCTGCCCAGCTTTGGCAAGATCACCCGTTACTACGCCCCTGGCGGCCCGGGCGTGCGCACCGACACGGCGATTTATACCGGCTACACCATTCCACCGTTCTACGACTCCATGTGCTTGAAACTGGTGGTCTGGGCGCTGACCTGGGAAGAAGCCATGGACCGTGGCCTGCGGGCCCTGGATGACATGCGTGTGCAAGGGGTGAAAACCACCGCTGCGTACTACCAGGAAATTTTGCGTAACCCGGAATTCCGTAGCGGCCAGTTCAACACCAGCTTCGTCGAAAGCCACCCTGAACTGACCAACTACTCGATCAAGCGCAAACCCGAAGAGCTGGCCCTGGCCATCGCCGCTGCCATCGCCGCCCACGCAGGCCTATGAATGCAGCAGCAAGCTGTAAGCGGCAAGCTGCAAGTAGAAGCAGATCAGCTTTTCTTGCAGCTTGTAGCTTGAAGCTTGCCGCTACGAGGAGATAACAATGTCCAAGAAAATTCACGTAACCGACACGATCCTGCGCGACGCCCATCAGTCCTTGCTGGCCACCCGCATGCGTACCGAAGACATGCTGCCGATCTGCGAAAAGCTCGACAAGGTCGGCTACTGGTCGCTGGAAGTGTGGGGCGGTGCCACCTTCGACGCCTGCGTGCGCTTCCTCAAGGAAGACCCGTGGGAGCGCTTGCGCAAGCTGCGCGCTGCGCTGCCCAACACCCGCCTGCAAATGCTGCTGCGCGGCCAGAACCTGCTGGGCTACCGCCACTACAGCGACGACGTGGTCAGGGCCTTCGTTGCCAAGGCCGCGGTCAACGGCATCGATGTATTCCGTATTTTCGACGCCATGAACGACGTGCGTAACCTGCGCGTGGCCATCGAAGCGGTCAAGGCCGCTGGCAAGCATGCCCAGGGCACCATTGCCTACACCGTCAGCCCGGTGCACACCATCGAAGCCTTCGTGAACCAGGCCAAGCAGATGGAGGCCATGGGTTGCGACTCGATCGCGATCAAGGACATGGCCGGCTTGCTGACGCCGTTCGCCACCGGTGAACTGGTCAAGGCCCTGAAGGCCGAGCAGTCGCTGCCGGTGTTCATCCACTCCCACGACACGGCTGGCCTGGCTGCCATGTGCCAGCTCAAGGCAGTGGAAAATGGCGCCGATCACATCGACACCGCCATTTCCAGCTTCGCCTGGGGCACCAGCCACCCAGGTACCGAGTCGATGGTCGCTGCGCTCAAGGGCAGTGAGTTCGACACCGGTCTGGACTTGGAGCTGTTGCAGGAAATCGGCCTGTACTTCTACGCGGTGCGCAAGAAATACCACCAGTTCGAAAGCGAATTCACCGCGGTGGATACTCGCGTGCAGGTCAACCAGGTTCCCGGCGGGATGATTTCCAACCTGGCCAACCAGCTCAAGGAGCAGGGCGCCCTCAACCGCATGAACGAAGTGCTGGCCGAGATTCCGCGGGTCCGCGAAGACCTTGGCTTCCCGCCGCTGGTCACCCCGACCTCGCAGATTGTCGGTACCCAGGCGTTCTTCAACGTGCTGGCCGGCGAGCGTTACAAGACCATCACCAACGAGGTGAAGCTTTACCTGCAGGGCGGCTACGGCAAGGCCCCGGGCGTGGTCAACGAGCAGTTGCGCCGCCAGGCCATCGGCAGCGAAGAGGTGATCGACGTGCGCCCGGCCGATCTGCTCAAGCCGGAGATGAACAAGCTGCGTGGCGATATCGGTGCCTTGGCCCGGTGCGAAGAAGACGTGCTGACCTTCGCCATGTTCCCGGATATCGGGCGCAAATTCCTCGAAGAGCGCGAAGCCGGCACCCTGACCCCGGAAGCCCTGCTGCCGATCCCGGAAGCCGGTGTGGCTGCCGCCCCGGGCGGTGAAGGTGTACCGACCGAGTTCGTCATCGATGTGCACGGTGAAACCTACCGCGTCGACATCACCGGTGTGGGTGTGAAGGCCGAAGGCAAACGCCACTTCTACCTGTCGATCGATGGCATGCCGGAAGAGGTGGTGTTCGAGCCGCTCAACGAGTTTGTCGGCGGCGGCAGCAGCAAGCGCAAGCAGGCCAGCGCCCCAGGCCACGTCAGCACCACCATGCCCGGCAACATCGTCGATGTGCTGGTCAAGGAAGGTGACATGGTCAAGGCCGGCCAGGCGGTGCTGATCACCGAAGCCATGAAGATGGAGACCGAAGTGCAGGCGGCCATCGCCGGCAAGGTCGTAGCCATCCACGTGGCCAAGGGCGATCGCGTTACACCGGGCGAGATCCTGATCGAGATCGAGGGCTGATACAGGCCCTCATCTACAAGCGGTTTACCTCTGGGGAGCGGATGCTCCCCTTTTTTTGGGGTCGAATATGCATTTTAATGCAGGAATAGCGTGAATGTTTGGCCATGTCTGCATTAAATTGCAGAATTTAGACTGAAGCATCATGGATTCTGCACTATGATGCAGATTCATCGACCGAGTCGGTTGTCCGCATGCGGTAAATTGCAGGTGAACCATGTACAGACTCACGCTTCAACTCCATGATCAGGCGCAGTGGCATGATGCTGTGGCCATCGCCTTTGTCGAGCCTGAAAAGGGCCTCTCCAGCCCCTGCGAGTTCGGCTATACCTCCGAGTACGTCAAAACCCACCTGGAGGCATACGACAGCCTGTTCTGCCAGGCGGCAAGCGCGAGGCTGCCGGTGGATTTTGGTTCTCATCGTCTGCAGCATGCTCCCGCGTTCCTTTACGACATCGCACCCGCCGGTGCCGCCAAGCGCTTCCTGCTCCGGCATATCGGCCGTGAGAAACCAGAAGGCATGGGGGATGACCTGTTTCTCCTGGGGCGGTCCACTCCGGCGCCCATCGGCAACCTGCGCATCAAGGAGTCGGATGAGCTACTGGATTATGCCGACCCCATCGGGTTTGCCCGTCAGGATGTGATCACCCGCGATCAACGGTTTCTCGAATACGCCTATGAGCGAGGTGCTGCCATTGGTGGCGCGACAGGCGCCGGTGGGGAGGCGCCAAAGCTGTTGATGACCGAGGCAGAAAACGGCCTGTTGTATCCGGACGCGGTGCTGGCGGATGAACGTGCCCGGCGTCACTGGTTCATCAAGTTCGCCAGGAACCAGGCACTGGCTGATGATCAGCAGATACTGCGGGCCGAGTATCTCTACTACAAGGCGTTGCAGCAGCTTGGCATCGAAACGGTGGCCACTGAATACATGGCGCTGGAAGAAGGCACCAAGCCCAGCCTGTGGCTGGAACGCTTCGACCGGCAGGTTTGCGCGCAGGGTGTGCAACGCTTTGCCGTGGAGTCGATGTACTCCCTGTGTGGCGTGACCGAGCCTGGCAGCCGAATGGGGCACCTGGAGGCGATTGAGGCGCTTGCCGGGTTGTGGAAACTGGCCGGGCAGGGGAGACAGCTGCCTGACCTGGTTGCCGATTATCTGCGGCGCGACCTGATCAACAAGATCTTGGGTAATGCCGATAACCACGGACGTAACACTGCAATCATCCGTACCCGTGACACCGTGCGCCTCGCACCGATCTACGACCTTGCACCGATGGTGATGGATCAGGAAGGGATAACGCGAACGACGAAGTGGCCAGCCTCGATAGAGCGGGCTGGCGATATCGACTGGCAGGCTGCCTGTACTGCACTGACCGAATTTGTCGACCCGGGCGAAGCTTTTGAGCGTCTGCGGCTGGATGCCCGGCACCTGTTGGCATTGCCGGATATCTTGTCCGCCCTAGGGCTGCCTGATGCGGTGATGAATCACCCGGCAATTGCGCTGGGCAGGCTTGAGCGCCGGATGGCTGAATGGGGGTTGGCATGACGGTTTCCATCGATGCCCGTGGGCTACTGATCGACGGAGTACGCGAAGGGATCGCCAACGGCAGTCTTGAGCTGGGTGCTGCCGTGCGGCGGCTGCGTGTGGAGGTGGCGAAGATGCAGCAGACTCAGTTTGCACGCATGTGCAAGATTTCCGTGCGTACGCTGATCCAGATCGAGCAGGGCGGTGGTAACCCCACGCTGAACTCGTTGAACGCCGTGTTCAAGCCATTTGGCTTGCAGATGGGGGTCGTCAGGCGCGCGAGTCTGATCAGGTAAGCCACTGCACCGATCACAGGCCCGTGAGCCCGTGATCGGTTGTGCAGGGTCAGTTCCTGCGGCAGGCCTCAAGCGTTCGTGCCTGCCCTTGCGGGCGCTGGTTCTCGGCACTCAACCACCGCTCGAAGCCGGCCGCCACCTGCGGCCACTCATCATCGGTAATCGAGTACCACGCCGTATCACGGTTGTGATCCTTCACCACCAGGTGCTTGCGGAACACCCCTTCGAAGACGAACCCGAACCGCTGCGCTGCACGCTTGGAGCGGGCATTGGCGTTATTGCACTTCCATTCCAGGCGGCGGTTCCCGAGTTCGAAGCTCAGTTTGGCCAACAGGTAGACGGCCTCGGTACTCCTGGGTGTGCGCTGCATGGGCGCGCCGAAGGCGATGTGGCCAATCTCGATGCGGCCATGGTCAGGCATGATCGACATCAGGGTGAGAATGCCCTGAGCTTCGCCACTGGCGCGGTCGATCACGGTGAAATACAGCGGGTCGTGGCCGGCGGCGTTACCTTGCAGCCAATGGTCGAAGGCAGCGCGTTCGGTAAACGGGCCGTAGGGCAGGTAATCCCACAGTACCGGGTCGGCGCCCGGGCCTTGCAGGGCCACCCAGAGGTCGTCGCCGTGGCGCACCGGGTCGAGTTTTTCCAGGCGGATGAAGCGCCCGTCGATGGGCTCGGCCTTGGGTGATGCGGCGGGTTTCCAGTGCAGTGCGTCAGTCATGTGGCCTACAACCCTTTGCGGAATTGGATGAAGCCCGGGCGCTCGGCAACCTGCTCGTACAGGCTGATGGCGGTGGCGTTGGTTTCGTGGGTCAGCCAGTGCACCTTGTTGCAGTTGTCGGCCTTGGCTGCAGCATAGACATGTTCGATCAGCTGGCGGCCGATGCCCAGGCCCCGCTGTGCGCTGTGCACGTAAAGGTCCTGCAGGTAGCAGGCATTTTCGATGCTCCAGTTGGAGCGGTGGTAGATGAAGTTGACCATGCCCACGGCCGTGCCATCCACCCAAGCCAGGGCCGAATGGGTTGGCTCGTTGGGGTCGAGCAGGCGCTGCCAGGTACTGAGGCTGACGTCATCGGCCAGTTCGGTTTCGTAGAAGTGCAGGTAGGCCTGCCACAAGGCATGCCAGGCGGCGTGATCTTGAGCAGTGACGGGGCGCAGGGTAACGCTGGGCATTGGGCTAGTCCTTCACAGAAGGCGCATGTGCGCGGCAAGTTGATTGTCCAGGTGATCGGGGCTGGCGCTCAGGCTTTCGCGCACGCCGGCAATGTCCTGCTCAGCGCGGTTCTGGCTCAGCTTGCGCGCGCCTTGCAACCGCTGGATCGGCAGGCGAATGCCGACAATGGCGCGGAGCATGCCGTCTATATAGTCGGCGGGCGCATCGCTCACCTGCCACGGCTCACTGCGGCCGTGCTCATGGCGGTCGCTAAGCCGGCTGACTATCGCCAGCAATGGCTCGGCGTCGTGGATCACGTCGGCTACCCCATAGGCGTGCACGGCCAGGTAATTCCAGGTTGGCACCACCTTGGGGTTCTCGGCCTTGCTCGGGTAGTAGCCGGGGCTGACATAGGCATCGGCCCCGGGAAACACCAGCAGCGCTTCGGCCCCCTGCGCCAGGTCCTGCCACTGCCGGTTGGCCCTGGCCAAGTGGGCATACACGGTGCCGAACTCGCCTTCTGCGGGGTCGAGCAACACCGGCAAGTGGGTGGCCAGCAGGCCCTGCTCGCCATGGCTGACCAGCACGGCCAGACGCGTGTCGAGCATGTGCCGCTGCAGCCGGGCGAGGTCGTGTTCCTGGTGTGGCTTACTGTTGTACATGGCCTGAGTCCTTGTCGAATGCTCCCATCCTAGGCAGGCTAATGGTTCTGGGTAAGAGCCATTACTGCCTGTTTTCATAGGTCCAATGCCATGCACGAGAAGCCCCTCATCCTGCCTTTCGACCCGGCCGGGATTTCGCTCGATCGCCGCCGCGGGTTGAGCCAGCAGCTTTACCAGGCGCTACGCGAGCGGGTGCTGGACGGGCGGCTGTGCAGCGGCACACGGCTGCCTGCCACCCGCGACCTGGCAGCCGTGCTGGGGCTGTCGCGCAATAGCGTGGTACGCGCGTATGACCAGTTGTACGCGGAGGGCTATATCGAAAGCCGAGTCGGTGACGGCACCTACGTAACCCGGCTGCCGAAACTATCCACACAACTGTCCACAGGGTTATACCGGGGGTTATCAACAGGTTTATCCACATTTGGCCAGGAAAATACTGAGGATTTATCCAGCCAGCACAGCTGGAGCGAGCCTTTGCAGCGCTTGAAAAATCACCATCTGCCGCCCCCCAAACAGGGCGCGCCGCGGGCTTTTCGTTTGGGGATACCTGCCTTCGATCTGTTCCCCTTCGACGTTTGGGCCAAGCTGCAAGGGGGGTTCTGGCGTAACGCTGCGCCTGCACAGCTGGGTTATGGCGACCCGGCGGGTGAACCGGCACTGCGCGAGTTGATCGCGGCCTACTTGCGCCGCTCGCGGGGGCTGACCTGTACCGCTGAGCAAATAGTGATCACCAGTGGCGCGCAGCAGGCCATAAGCCTTTGTGCACAGTTGCTGTTGCAGCCTGGCGACAGGGTGGCTGTGGAAAACCCCGGCTACCGGGCGGCGGCGCACGCCTTTTCAGTGGCGGGTGCTCAGGTCGCCGGCGTGCCGGTGGATGAAGAGGGTATGGAGTGCGCACGGTTGGGCCAGTTGCCGGGTTGCCGGTTGGCCTATGTCACGCCCGCCCATCAGTACCCGACCGGGGTAACCATGAGCCTGGCCCGGCGCCTGGCGTTGCTGGGCTGGGCAGAACGCAACGATGGCTGGATCATCGAGGACGACTACGATGGCGAGTACCGTTACAGCGGCGCGCCCCTGGCCCCGCTGGCTGCACTCGACCGGGCCGGCCGGGTGTTGTACGTGGGCACCTTCGGCAAGATCGCCTTCCCCGCGCTGCGCTTGGGTTACCTGGTATTGCCGGCGCAGTTGGCACAGGCCTTCAGCCAGGGTAAGGCGTTGGCAGTACGGCATTCGGAGGTCAGCAGCCAGTGCGTGATGGCCGAGTTCATGGCCCGTGGGCATTTCCAGCGACATATTCGCCGCATGCGCAAAGCGGCGTTGAGCCGACGCAATGTGCTTAAGGCCGGCTGGCCTGTGGATATTGCCGGGTTGGGTAGCATGCCCGCAGTGGCCGCTGGGCTGCACGTGAAAGTGTCTGTGGATAACTTTGCCCGCGAACAGGCGCTGGTGGCCAAGGCAGAGGCAGTCGGCGTTGAAGTGACAGCGTTGAGCAATTTCTGGCTGGCCGATAGCGAAGTGCCTGTGGATAAGCGTGCTGGCCTGGTGCTGGGGTTTGCCGCGGTGCCGGAAGGTGAGATTGCCGCGGCATTGATGAAATTGCGCAAGGCTTGGCGCAAGGGTTGAGGCTGCCTGCCTCTTCGCGGGTAAACCCGCCCCCACAGGTATGGCCGGGTGGTCTCAGGTGCGGCGCATATCCTGTAGGAGCGGGTTCACCCGCGAAGGGCTGCAAGGCAGCCCCAACTGCGTCAGGTCCCCGACTTGATCCGCGTCCAGGCCCGGGTTCGCGCCCGCTCGGCATCGCGCTGCAACGGCTTGAGCGTGTAAAGCTTGGCCATCGCCTCCGCCGTCGGGTACAGGTTGGGGTTGTTGCGAATCGCAGGGCTCACCTTGTCGGTGGCATCCTTGTTGGGGTTCGGGTAGCCGACAAAATCGCTGATCGGCGCAATTACCTCGGGCCGCAGCAGGTAGTTGATGAATGCATGGGCGTCTGCCGGGTTGGCGGCATTCTTCGGAATCGCCAGCATGTCGAACCAGATCGGCGCGCCTTCCTTGGGCAGGCGCATGTCGACCGTCACACCATTTTTCGCTTCGCGGGCGCGGTTGGCAGCCTGCGAGAAGCTGCCGCTGTAACCCACCGCCACGCAGATATCCCCATTGGCCATGTCAGCCATGTACTTCGAGGAGTGGAAGTAGGTGATGTACGGGCGAATCTTCAGCATCAGCGCTTCGGCCTTCTTGTAGTCGGCCGGCTTGTCGCTGTTCGGTGGCAGGCCGAGGTACTGCAGGGCCAGCGGCAGGATTTCCGACGGCGAGTCGAGCAGCGCTACCCCGCACTGCTTGAGCTTGGCGATGTTCTCTTCCTTGAAGATCAGGTCCCAGCTGTCCACCGGCGCGTTATCGCCGAGTGCGGCCTTGACCTTGGCCGGGTTGAAGCCGATCAGCACGGTGCCATACATGTAGGGCACGGCAAACTTGTTGCCAGGGTCGTTGGCCTCGATCAGCTTCATCAGCGCAGGGTCCAGGTGTTGCCAGTTCGGCAACTTGCTGCGATCCAGCGGCTGGAACACCCCGGCCTCGATCTGCTTGGCGAGGAATACGTTGGACGGCACCACCACGTCATAGCCGGAGTTGCCGGTGAGCAACTTGGCCTCCAGCGCTTCGTTGGTATCGAAGATGTCGTAGATCAGCTTGACGTCGCTGTCCTTCTGGAAATCGGTCAAGGTCTGCGGGGTGATGTAGTCGAACCAGTTATACACTCGCAGGGTGCGCTGCTCGGCGTGCGCCTGCAGGGCACCGGTGAACAGGGTGGCAGCGATGAACGGGGCGAGCAGACGCCTGAGTCGGACCATTACCGGGCTCCTGGCTGGGCGCGCTGGAAACCTTCCAGCACATTGACTGCGTTGATACCAATTTCTTCCACAGCGTAGCCGCCTTCCATCACGAACAGGGTCGGCTTGCCAAGCTGGCCGATACGCGTGCCCATTTCCAGGTAGTCAGGGCTGTCGAGCTTGAATTGCGAGATCGGGTCATCCTTGAAGGTGTCCACACCCAGGGAGACCACCAGTACGTCGGCGTCATAGCTGGCGATGCGCTGGCAAGCCTCTTCCAGGGCAGCGCTCCAGGCAGACCAATCGCTGCCGGCGGGCAGCGGATAATTGATGTTGCAGCCCTCACCGGCGCCTTCGCCGGTTTCGTCGGCATAGCCGAGAAAGAACGGGAATTCGTCTTGCGGGTCGCCGTGGATCGAAGCGAAGAACACATCGTTGCGGCGGTAGAAGATGTCCTGGGTGCCATTGCCGTGGTGGTAGTCGACATCGAGGATGGCAACCTTGCGCCGGCCCTGGTCGAGGAATGCCTGGGCGGCGATGGCGGCGTTGTTCAGGTAGCAGTAACCACCCATCACCTCGCCAGCGGCGTGGTGCCCTGGTGGGCGGCACAGGGCAAAGGCGCTGTGCGCGCCTTGCTGGATCGCTGCCTGGGCGGTGAGGGCGACCTGGGCGGCACTGTAGGCCGCCTGCCAGGTGCCGGCGGTGATTGGCGCGCCGGCATCGAAGCTGTAATAGCCCAACTCGCCGTGCAGGCCGGTAGGTTTTACCCGGCGCAAGGTGCGTGCAGGCCAGGTGAACGGCAGCAGGTCGCCTTCCTGGCCCAGCGCCGCCCAGCGCGCCCAGGCGCCTTCGAAAAAGTCCAGGTAGTCGGCGCTGTGGATGCGCAGCAAGGGTGCGCGGCCGAAGTCGGTAGGGCCCTGGATGTCACCGAGGTTGCGTTTTTTGACCTGGTCGAGCACATGGTCAGCGCGCGAGGGCATTTCGAAACACGGCATCAGCTTGCCGTCGATCAGCTCGCAGCGGCCATGGTGCAGGCGGTGATCATCGGAATAGATCGTCAGCATTGTTGTTCTCCGGTGGGGACTGGCGTGGGACCATTTTCAGCGGTGGGCCAGTGGCGGAGAACGACGCAACTGGCCAAAAGGGGATCGATGTGGCCAAGCTCTATGGCCTGGTTTTCCTGTGCTGGCTTCTTCGCGGGCTCGCCCGCTCCCACAGGTATCCCACAGTACTCGGAACTTGTGCAGTTCCTGTGGGAGCGGGCGAGCCCGCGAAGAAGCCAGCACAGGTCAGCCGCGGAAATGACTGGGTGCTACTCCGCTCCAGCGCTGGAAGGCATGCCGGAAACTGGCCGTCTCGCTGAACCCCAGGGTTTCGGCAATGCGGTAGATTGGCATCTGCTCATCGGTCAGCAACTGCTTGGCCCGCTCGAACCGCAGTTCGTCCAGCAACTGCTGGTAACTGCTACCCAGCGCCTGCAAATGCCGGCGCAGGGTGCGCGACGAGCAGTTCATCTGCCGCGCCAGCCCGTCCAGCCCGGGCGCGGCGTCCAGTTGTTGCGTGAGCAACTGGCGAATCCGCCCCAGCCAGGCCTGGCGACCCGTGAATTCCAGGTTCAGGCGCCGGCAGCGTTCGCTCATGGCTTTGTGGGTAATCGGGTCAGCCAACGGCAGCGGCGTATCCAGCCAGCGCCGCTCGAACGCAAAGGCATTGTCTTGCGCCGCAAACACCACTGGGCACTGGAACGCACCGGCATAGCGTGCATGGTAGTCAGGCCGAGGGTGCTCGAAGCGTGCCCCTAGCAGCGGCAACGGGCGGCCAAGCAGGTCGTC
The DNA here is from genome assembly GCF_043106615.1 of Pseudomonas sp. CJQ_9. NCBI lineage: Bacteria > Pseudomonadati > Pseudomonadota > Gammaproteobacteria > Pseudomonadales > Pseudomonadaceae > Pseudomonas > Pseudomonas sp. CJQ_9. The sequence continues at coordinate 72,900 of NZ_JBICMS010000095.1, forward strand.
ACAGATGACTTTCAAGGAGACCAGGCAGAACTCGGCATTGAAAGCGCTCAATGCCGGGTTGTCGTGGTACTCGCTGGCGCTGAACCAGACGCGTTGGCCGTCGTCGCGCAAGCGCAGCGAGAAGACTGTTCCCAGCAGTGCCGGATACTGCAGCGCCAGGCGCAGGGCGTCACCCAAAGTGGCACTGGAGAGCAGGGCGTAACCGAGCATGCCATAGCACGACACATGCATGCGCTGGCCCAGCTCCAGGCCGATGTCTTCGCGCCGGGCCACGGCGTTGGCACACACTTGCAGTTCCTGCTGTGTGGTGATGCGCGCGTCGGCGTGCCCCAGGTCTGCCGGGCCAATGCCGCTACCGGCGAGCAGCGCCGAAGCCTCAGCACCGTCTGCCTGGAAGACGTTGAGTATCAGCGAAACCGCATTGAGGGTGGTCAGGTGGCTGTGCAGCATGCTGGGTAATCCCGTGAGCCTGGAACACATTATGGAGCAAGTTGTGTGCCGATATTCAAAGGCGGTTGTGCAGCCCCTTTGCGGCACCAGGCCGATCCCACGTCTACCGGTATCGGCAGGGCAAGCGCCGCGCAAGCCAGCAGGCAAAAAAAAGCCCGGTGCATAAGCCCGGGCTTGGAAAGGTTGAGAGGTGTCTAGTCTCTTAACCTGGTGAGACAGTGTGGCAGCAGCCGGGTTACGCCTTCAGCGGAACCAAGCGTGGCGCGATCATGTTTTCCGGACGCAGGATGTCGTTGAGCATTTCTTCGTCCAGCAGCTTCTCTTCACGCACCAGTTCAAGCACGCCGCGGCCGGTTTCCAGGGCAACGCGGGCGATACGGGTGGCGTTTTCGTAGCCGATGTATGGGTTCAGGGCGGTGACCAGGCCGATCGAATGTTCGACCAGCTCACGGCAGCGCTGTTCGTTGGCGGTGATACCGACGATGCAGTGCTCGCGCAGCATGTCCATGGCGCGTTGCAGCAGGCGGATCGAGTCGAAGATCTTGTAGGCGATCAGCGGCTCCATGACGTTCAGCTGCAGTTGGCCACCTTCGGCGGCGACGGTCAGGGCCAGGTCGTTGCCCATGATGGCGAAGGCGACTTGGTTGACCGCTTCCGGGATCACCGGGTTGACCTTGCCTGGCATGATCGAGCTGCCTGGCTGGCGCGCTGGCAGGTTGATTTCGTTGATGCCGGTGCGTGGGCCGCTGGACAGCAGGCGCAGGTCGTTGCAGATCTTCGACAGCTTGACCGCGGTGCGCTTGAGCATGCCGGAGAACAGCACGAAGGCACCCATGTCGGAGGTGGCTTCGATCAGGTCGGCAGCCGGCACCAGCGGCTGGCCGCTGATGATTGCCAGGCGTTGTACGGCCAGGGCTTGGTAGCCTGGGTCGGCGTTGATGCCGGTGCCGATGGCGGTACCGCCCAGGTTGATTTCGGTCAGCAGCTCCGGCGCCAGCGAGCGCAGGCGCTGCAGGTCTTCGGTCATGGTGGTGGCGAAGGCACGGAATTCCTGGCCCAGGGTCATCGGCACGGCGTCCTGCAGCTGGGTGCGGCCCATCTTCAGTACGTGGTCGAATTCCTTGCCTTTGGCGGCGAACGCCTGGATCAGGCTTTCGAGGCTGGCCAGCAGGGCGTCGTGACCCAGCAGCAGGCCCAGACGAATGGCCGTCGGGTAGGCGTCGTTGGTCGACTGCGCCATGTTCACATCGTTGTTCGGGTGCAGGTACTGGTACTCACCCTTCTGGTGGCCCATGGCCTCCAGCGCGATGTTGGCGATGACTTCGTTCGCGTTCATGTTGGTGGACGTACCGGCACCACCCTGGATCATGTCGACCACGAACTGCTCGTGGTAGTCGCCCTTGATCAGGCGGCCACAGGCGGCGCTGATGGCAGCATGTTTGGCATCGCTCAGGTGCCCCAGCTCACGGTTGGCGTCGGCAGCAGCCTGCTTGACCATCGCCAGGCCCACTACCAGTTTCGGGTAGTGCGACAGCGGAACACCGGAGAGGTGGAAGTTGTTGGCAGCGCGCAGGGTCTGGATGCCGTAGTAAGCATCAGCAGGTACTTCCAGGGTGCCCAACAGATCTTTTTCGACGCGGAACGATGCAGCAGCGGACATGATGTATATCATCTCGATGTTGACCCGGCACATGCCGGAATGGCGCCAATCCTAGGCCTTAAGGGGATTTTGCGGCCAATGCTGTTGCACGCTAACCTATGCACAAACGGCATAGTGATTCATGTGACGCCAATTGAAATTCGAGCGTGTTCCATTTTGGTGCACGACGGGAGATGTGCTTCGTGAACCTTGAAAGCAAATGGCTGGAAGACTTCAGTGCGCTGGCTGCCACCCGCAGTTTTTCCCAGGCGGCAGAGCGGCGCTTCGTCACCCAACCGGCCTTCAGCCGGCGTATCCGCAGCCTTGAGGCAGCGTTGGGCCTGCAACTGGTGAACCGTTCCCGCACGCCGATAGAGCTGACCGAGGCCGGGCAGCTGTTTCTGGTTACGGCGCGCACGGTTGTTGACCAGTTGGGCGAAATTCTCCGCCATCTGCATCACCTGGAAGGTGGTCAGGGGGAGGTGATTCAGGTGGCTGCCGCGCACTCGTTGGCGTCGGGCTTTTTCCCTCGCTGGGTAGCGCAACTGCGTAATGACGGCCTGAACATCGCCACTCGCCTGGTTGCGACTAACGTGGGGGATGCCGTGCATGCACTGCGCGAGGGTGGTTGCGACCTGATGCTGGCGTTCTACGACCCAGACGCCGCCTTGCAGATGGATGCCGAGATCTTCCCGTCGCTGCACATGGGCAATACCGAAATGGTGCCGGTATGCGCGGTGGACGCCGACGGCAGGCCGATGTTCGACCTGGAAGGTGAAAGTAGCGTGCCACTGCTGGCTTATACTGCCGGGGCCTTCCTCGGGCGGTCGGTCAACCTGCTGCTGCGCCAGCGCAATGTGCGCTATACCACCGTTTACGAAACCGCCATGGCGGACAGCCTGAAGAGCATGGCGCTGGAAGGCATGGGCATTGCCTGGGTGCCGCGGCTTTCGATGCGGGGCGAGTTGGAACGCGGTGAGTTGGCGATCTGCGGAGGAAGCCAGTGGCATGTACCCCTGGAAATCCGCCTGTACCGGTGCGCCTTGGTGCGCAAGGCCAATGTGCGGCTACTCTGGCGCAAGCTGGAAAATACGCCTGCGCCAGAGTGAGCCTCTTCAGTTACGAAGCGCGTGATCAAGGTGATTGACGATTGTCACTCTGTTCTGGTCGCTGTAGCGGTAGCAATTGGCCCGAAGCGAGAAGCGGGCCGGATAAACAAAGGTCTCGCATGGCCATGGGTTGTAGCGTATCTCTGCTGCCTCGTGAGTGGCGTTCATCAAGTGACCCAGTTCATGCCCCAGGGTGCCATAGCTGGCCATTGAGACGATCGCGTGGGCATAGCCCAATTTGGCCAGGCCAAGGTGTTCTGCGCCTTCGCTGTTGAGGCCGAAACTATCGCGCGTCAGCAAAATCGATTTCTGCCACCTGAACTGTGGATGCGCTGCAGCGGTGAAGACCCTGTGGGTATCTTCTGGAGGCATCTGGCGATAAGGAATATCGGTAATGCCTGCTACATCACGCGCGAAGACGATCTCAATTGAGTGATCGCTGATTCTGCGCATTTCTTCCAGCCACGGCTGCACGTAGTCTTTATCGATCTGTTTGTCGCTCACATCGGCTAGTTCATCGTGCGGATAGATAGTAACCACCAAGGTTCTCGCAGCCCATGTGGGGGAGGCCTGAAGGGCCATCGTCATGCAAAACAGCAGTGAGGTGAAAAATGGTCTGGCCATCTTTTTCTCCAAGAAGTTTGAACAGGGGTGTTCAATCCTCTTGCAACTGCCGTTACGCATCGCAGCCGGAAAAAGTTGTCCCGCGAGACAGCTTGCCCTTTTATCTGTCATGTGCTTGCAGGGGTGGGCGGCCCGCCTGCAAGTACGCTACAATCCCGCGCCTTCGGCCACCGGGCCGATTAGAATCCGTATGACAAGCCACGCCGGCCTACCCGCGTGGCTTGTTGCTTTATAGCGCGCCAGAAGGCGCTTGCAGGAGAGGCTCGACGATGAGTGCACTGGTTGGCGTGATCATGGGCTCCAAGTCCGATTGGTCCACCCTTAGCCACACCGCCGATATGCTGGAAAAACTCGGCATTCCCTACGAAGTGAAGGTGGTGTCCGCCCACCGCACCCCGGATCTGCTGTTCCAGTACGCCGAAGAGGCCGAGGGCCGGGGCATCGAGGTGATCATCGCGGGTGCTGGTGGCGCTGCCCACCTGCCGGGCATGTGCGCCGCCAAGACCCACCTGCCGGTGCTGGGCGTGCCGGTGCAGTCGTCGATGCTCTCGGGCGTCGACTCGCTGCTGTCGATCGTGCAGATGCCAGCCGGCGTACCGGTTGCCACCCTAGCCATCGGCCGTGCGGGTGCAGTCAATGCGGCGCTGTTGTCGGCCAGCATCCTGGGCGCCAAATACCCGCAATTCCACGCTGCGCTGAAGCAATTCCGCACGGAACAGACCGACACCGTGCTGGACAACCCAGACCCGCGCCAGGCTTGAGGCTCAACCCATGAAGATCGGTGTAATCGGTGGCGGCCAGCTGGGCCGCATGCTGGCTCTGGCGGGTACCCCGCTGGGCATGAATTTCGCTTTCCTCGACCCGGCGCCCGATGCTTGCGCTGCGCCTCTGGGCGAGCACCTGCGGGCCGATTACGGCGATCAGGAGCACCTGCGCCAGTTGGCTGACGAAGTTGACCTGGTGACCTTCGAGTTCGAGAGCGTCCCGGCCGAAACCGTGGCTTTCCTCTCGCAGTTCGTACCGGTCTACCCCAGTGCCGAAGCGCTGCGCATCGCCCGGGACCGCTTGTTCGAGAAAAGCATGTTCCGCGACCTGGGTATTCCTACCCCGGCTTTCGCCGACATCCTCTCGCAAGCCGACCTCGACGCCGCAGTCGCCAGCATCGGCCTGCCAGCCGTTTTGAAAACCCGTACCCTGGGTTACGACGGCAAGGGCCAGAAGGTGCTGCGCACGCCTGAGGACGTGGTTGATACCTTCGCCGAACTGGGCAGCGTGCCCTGCCTGCTGGAAGGCTTTGTACCCTTTACCGGCGAAGTCTCGCTGGTGGCCGTACGGGCCCGTGATGGCGAAACCCGCTTCTACCCGCTGGTGCACAACACCCACGAGAGCGGCATCCTGCGCCTGTCGGTGGCCAGCCAGGCACACCCGTTGCAGGCATTGGCTGAAGACTATGTAGGCCGTGTACTGCAAAAGCTGGAGTACGTGGGCGTGATGGCGTTCGAGTTCTTCGAAGTTGACGGTGGCCTGAAGGCCAACGAAATCGCCCCGCGCGTGCACAACTCCGGTCACTGGACCATCGAAGGTGCCGAATGCAGCCAGTTCGAGAACCACCTGCGCGCGGTGGCCGGCCTGCCGCTGGGCTCCACTGCCAAGGTGGGCGAGAGTGCGATGCTGAACTTCATCGGTGAAGTGCCTGCCGTGGACAAGGTGATCGCCATCGATGGCTGCCACCTGCACCACTACGGCAAGGCTTTCAAGGCTGGCCGCAAGGTTGGCCACGCCACCCTGCGCTGCCACGACATGGCTACCCTCGAGCGCAAAATTGCCGAGGTAGAGGCCCTGATCAGCAACTGATCGAACTTCTACCAGTGGCTTGCCCTCTGAAATGGCAACAAGCCGAAGTGCTGACTAGGCTTTGGCTTGTTCCATTTTCACTGCAGAGGGATTGCCATGGGCATCATCGGAACCATCTTCATCGGCCTCATCGTCGGCCTGCTGGCCCGCTTCATCAAACCAGGCGACGACAGCATGGGCTGGATCATGACCATCCTGCTGGGTATTGCCGGTTCGCTGTTGGCCACCTATGGCGGCCAGGCGCTGGGCATTTACCAGGCTGGGCAGGCAGCGGGCTTCTTCGGCGCGCTGGTCGGTGCCATTGTCCTTCTGGTGATCTACGGGTTCATCAAGAAACGCTGAATACCGGTTAGAATGCTCGGCAATTCCATCGAGTTGCCGAGCATTGTCATGCGTGCCTTTTTTCTCCTGCCCCTGCTGTTGGCCAGCACCCTGGCCCATGCCGAACTGCCTGAAACCGACTGGCTGGAGCTGATGCCCAAGTCGGACCAGAAGGCGCTTGAGCAAATGCCCGAAATCGACCATAACTCGCCGGAAGCCATGGGTACCTTCACCGACAAGGGCGGCCTCAAGCAGAGCAAGGGCCTGCCGGCGGTGATGTATTCCACCAAGACCGTGCCAGCCATGAATGGCAAGGACATTCGCCTGGGCGGTTACCCGGTGCCGCTGGAAAGCGACGCCAAGGGTAACAGCACGTTGTTCTTCCTGGTGCCGTACCCGGGCGCGTGCATCCATGTACCGCCTCCGCCGCCCAATCAGCTGGTGCTGGTGCGCTACCCGAAAGGCCTGAAGATCGATGACATCTACACCCCACTGTGGGTCACCGGCAAATTGAAGGTGGAGAAAGTCAGCAATGATCTGGCCGATGCCGCCTATGCGCTGGATGCCGGAAAGGTGAGGGTGGTGGAAGACGCCGACCTCTGAGCCCTCGCCACACAAGGCCGCACCTGCAGCGGCACGCGATCGCCAGTAGGAGCAACTGTCTTTCCCAAAACTTGAAAAGCCTGCGCGATTCATTGTGGGAGCGGGCTTGCCCGCGAAGCAGGCGATGCGGTGTCTGGCACCGGCTGCGCCGGTGTTCGCGGGCACGCCCGCTCCCACAGGAACCGTGTGATCTTCGAGTCCTGCATTTTGGCTGTTGATCTATACCCTCTTCGGCTGCGGCAACACCAGAACCAGCCAAGGCTCGCCAGTCCTGAGCATCGCATTGAGTCGTACCAGGAAGACTCGCACAGGGGTGTTCGCTGCGGGGGACGTGACCACCGTGCCGGTGAATGACAGCTTCTGCTCCTACTCGTGCTCTAGGCACCTGCGGCATTCAGCTTGTCATTCACCGCTCTCACTCCAGCCTCTAATCCTCTCTCAAGACACAAGCGGCCTTGCGTCGCGAAAGGACCGCGCAGTGGTCCCGGGGCCTCAAAGCGCTTCGCTAGCCAGCACCACGCCCAGCGAATGACTGGCCCCAGGCTTCAACTCCACCAGGTCATCCCATACATTCGCCGTCTCGATGCACAGCATCCCCTGCCAACCCTCATCGGCCATGTCCGGCAGCTCCCTGGCCCGTTCGGTCCAGGGGTTCCAGATAACCGCCGAACGCGAGCCGCTGCTGGTCAGGGTTATCCGCCGTTTCCAGTGCGGGTCGACAATGCTCAGCGTTTGCGGGGCGCCGAGGTAGATCCGGTCAGTCTCCCCGGTGAACGTGAGCGGCCCCTGCTGCTGGCGCTGTTGCCAGCCAGCCAAGGTTTCGATGTAACCCAGCCCCTCCACCCCTTCGACCCGGGCCTGGCGCACGTCACTGACCGCAAAGTAGCTGTGCAGGGCCTGGCTGATGGTGACTGGTGCAGTGCCCACGTTGCGACTGGTGAGGTTCAGTTTCAGGTCTGCGCCAAGCGCTACCATCAGTTTCAGTTCGACTGAATGCGGCCAGTCGGGCAGTTGACCCTGCGCTTCTGTCAGCGCGAATTCGATCTGCAGTTGCTGGCCGACTTCCTCGATACCCAGCAATTGCCAGTCTCGGGCGCGCGCAAGGCCGTGGGCAGGCGCCTGCGCACCGTTGTACATGGCCTGCACAGCCTGGGGGTTGCGCTGCAGGTTGCCGAACCACGGCCAGCACACGGGTACCCCGGCGCGCACCGACTTGCCCTTGCGGAAGATGGCCTGGTCGCTCAGCCACAGCAGCGGCGGCTCGCCCACCCGCTGGTAGCTGAGGATCTGTGCGCCCTGTTGGGCGATCAGGAGTTCGGCGTGGTTGCTGCTGATACGCCAGCAGTTCAGTTCGCCATGTTGCTCGGTTACGACCTGGAAGGTTGCCATTGCATTTGTCTCATTGATTGCCAGTGGGCCTTGGACCCGGGCACCTGCAATGAGTTTACCGCCGGCAAGGCTCAGCGACGAGGCACCGAGCGCGTGCGGCCGCTGCCGTCAATGGCGACGAAGACGAATACCGCCTCGGTGACCTTGCGCCATTCGCTGGACAGCGGGTCGTCGCTCCACACTTCGACCATCATCTGGATCGAGCTACGGCCGATTTCCAGGGTCTGGGTATAGAACGACAGCTGCGCACCCACGGCGACCGGCACGAGGAACGCCATGCGGTCGATGGCCACGGTCGCTACCCGGCCACCGGCGACGCGGCTGGCCATGGCAGTGCCGGCCAGGTCCATCTGGGCGACCAGCCAGCCGCCGAAGATGTCGCCAAAGCCGTTGGTTTCCCGCGGCAGGGCGGTGATCTGCAAGGCCAAGTCGCCCTGCGGGATAGGATCTTCTTGTTCGAGCTCAATCATGCGATGGGGCCTCTGACCCGTGACGCTTTCGTTGGTGTGGCGCAAGGGCCGGGTAAACGATTCAGCTTGAAACATACTACGCCGATTTCGTTTCACTGGGCGGCCGTAGGGAAACTCTGCGAAACCGCCTGACAATAAAGACCGGCGTTTTCGCACAACATCCCACGTTAGGCGCAACCTTTTCCTACGAGTTGCCAGTATATAGAGCATAACGGCCAGCGACGACCGCACATTCGTGAATATCTGTTGGGTTTTTGTAGCGCTATCAGCACGCCTCGGCAATTTGCTATCTTCGCTGGTCTCCCGAATCCAGAAGCCGCGCGCCCAGCGGCCTGCATGCCCTACAAAGAGAACAACCAGCGATGACTTCCGTGCCGAGCAGTATCGAGCAGCCCTCGCGGCCGCTGACCCGCAGTGACTACAAGACCCTCTCACTGTCCGCACTGGGCGGGGCGCTGGAGTTCTACGACTTCATCATCTTCGTGTTCTTCGCCACGGTGGTCGGCAAGCTGTTCTTCCCGGCCGACATGCCCGAGTGGCTGCGCCTGATGCAAACTTTTGGCATCTTCGCGGCCGGTTACCTGGCGCGGCCGCTGGGCGGCATCATCATGGCCCACTTTGGCGACCTGCTGGGGCGCAAGAAGATGTTCACCCTGAGCATTTTCATGATGGCCCTGCCGACGCTGATCATGGGGTTGCTGCCAACGTATGCCCAGATCGGCATGTGGGCACCCATCCTGCTGCTGCTGATGCGGGTTATCCAGGGCGCTGCGATCGGAGGGGAAGTGCCGGGCGCCTGGGTGTTCGTTTCCGAGCACGTACCGGCGCGTAACACCGGTTACGCCTGCGGCACCCTCACGGCCGGCCTGACCTCGGGCATTCTGCTGGGGTCGCTGGTCGCCACGCTGATCAACACGGTCTACAGCCCTGCAGAAGTCGCGGATTACGCCTGGCGCATACCCTTCCTGCTGGGTGGCGTGTTCGGCCTGTTCTCGGTCTACCTGCGCCGCTGGCTGCACGAAACGCCGGTATTCGCTGAGATGCAGAAGCGCAAGGCCCTGGCAGAAGAGCTCCCGCTGCGTGCGGTGCTGCGCGACCATCGTGGCGCGATCATCCTGTCGATGCTGCTGACCTGGATGCTGTCGGCGGCCATCGTCGTGCTCATCCTGATGACCCCGGCGCTGTTGCAGAGCATCTACCACGTCAGCCCCACCGATTCGCTCAAGGCCAATAGCCTGGCCATCGTACTGCTCAGCGTCGGCTGCATCAGCGCTGGCAGCCTGGCGGACCGATTTGGCGCGGGCCGAGTGTTCGTGATTGGCAGCCTGTTGCTGCTGATAACCTCCTGGAGCTTCTACCATAGCTTGCCAACCCGGCCCGAGTTGCTGTTCCCGCTGTACGCGGTAACCGGCCTGTGCGTGGGGGTGATCGGCGCGGTGCCTTATGTGATGGTCAAGGCGTTCCCAGCGGTGGTGCGCTTCAGTGGGTTGTCGTTCTCGTACAACGTGGCCTACGCGATCTTTGGCGGGCTGACGCCGATGGTGGTGACGGCGCTGCTCAAGGTCAGCCCCATGGCGCCGGCCTACTATGTGGCGGGGTTGTGTGCCGTCGGGCTGGGCGTAGGGGTTTACCTGCTCGCCAACAAACGCTGACCTGCGCTGCCGCGTGGCGCGGCCCTACGAATGATGGCCTTTAATCCATTTGTCACAATTAGGTCATATCGTGTTCATGCGGCCTGCCGATACTGGGGCCCGTTCCATCCAGCACCCCAATATTCCTGCTAGGAGCAAGGCATGAAACTGAAGCGTTTGATGGCGGCCCTCACGTTCGCCGCCGCTGGCGTTGCAACCGCCAACGCGGTGGCCGCTGTCGATCCTGCGATCCCGACCTACACCAAGACCACCGGTGTTTCGGGCAACCTCTCCAGCGTTGGTTCCGACACCCTGGCCAACCTGATGACGCTGTGGGCCGAGGCCTACAAGAAGGAATATCCGAACGTAAACATCCAGATCCAGGCGGCGGGTTCCTCCACCGCGCCACCTGCGCTGACCGAAGGCACTGCCAACCTCGGCCCGATGAGCCGCAAGATGAAGGACGTCGAGCTGCAAGCCTTCGAGCAGAAGTACGGCTACAAACCGACCGCCATTCCTGTTGCCGTCGATGCGCTGGCCGTGTTCGTGCACAAGGACAATCCGATCAAGGGCCTGACCATGGCGCAGGTCGATGCCATCTTCTCCTCGACCCGCTTGTGTGGGGGCAAGGCCGACGTCAAGACCTGGGGTGATGTAGGTGTGACCGGCGACCTGGCCAACAAACCGATCCAGCTGTTCGGCCGCAACTCGGTCTCCGGTACCTATGGCTACTTCAAAGAAGAAGCCCTGTGCAAAGGCGACTTCAAGCCTAACGTCAACGAACAGCCTGGTTCGGCCTCGGTCGTGCAGTCGATCAGCTCTTCGCTCAACGGCATCGGTTACTCGGGCATCGGTTACAAGACCGCCAGCGTCAAGACCGTAGCCCTGGCCAAGAAAGAAGGCAGCGCGTTCGTTGAAGACAACGAAGCCAACGCCCTGAACGGCACCTACCCACTGTCGCGCTTCCTGTACGTGTACGTGAACAAGGCGCCAAACAAGCCACTGGCGCCGCTGGAAGCCGAGTTCGTCAAGCTGGTGCTATCGCAGGCTGGGCAGCAGGTGGTGGTCAAGGATGGCTACATCCCGCTGCCGGCGAAGGTCGTCGACAAGACCTTGGCAGATTTGGGCCTGTCGCATGCCGGTAGTGTTGCCAAGCAGTAAGTAGTTGCGGGAGGCCGGTGCCACCGCCCGGCCTCTTCCCCTAATTCCCGGCCCGAAGCCAGGTAACCTGTGCGGCGGGCTTTCGCGCGTCACCATTTTGTAATGTTTTTGTCACACGGGACCGCTAGGGTGTGCGCATGAATGATCTGGCCAACTCCAACATGACCCAAAAACCCCAGCCCGTGCGCATTGATTTCAATACGCCCGAGTTGCAACGCAAGCGCCGCTTGCGCGCGCTCAAGGATCGCCTGACCCGCTGGTATGTCCTGGTGGGCGGCCTTGCCGTTTTGGCGGCTATTACGTTGATCTTCTTCTACTTGGCCTATGTGGTGCTGCCGCTGTTCCAGGGCGCCGAGCTGACGCGCAAGCAAGCCTTGCAGCCAACCTGGCTGCAGCAGGATGCCGGCAAGCCGCTGATGATCGCGCTGGAAGAGCAGAACCTGGTGGGCATGCGTGTTTCGGACAAGGGCCAGGCGTTGTTCTTCGATGCCAAGACCGGCCAAGCGCTCAAGCGCATCGACCTGCCGGTACCCGCCGGTACCCAGGTCACCTCTATCGGGGCCGACCAGCCGGGCAGCCCGCTGGTGGTGCTGGGCCTGTCCAACGGTCAGGCGCTGGTGTTCCACCACGCCTACAAAATCACCTACCCGAACAATCAGAAGGCGATTACCGCCAGCATCGACTACCCCTACGGCGAGCAGCCATTCGTGCTCGACGAGCAGGGCCGTGCGTTGGAGCACGTGAGCGTCAATGCCAACGGCGACACCCTGGTGCTGGCCGGCTCCACTGGTGCGCAACTGCAGGTGCTGGAGTTGACCCGTAGCGAGAACATGCTGACCGAAGAAGTCACCACGGAGCAGAACCGCATCGTCCTGCCGCAGATGACCGAGGTGGTGAAGAACATTTTCATCGATCCGCGGCAGCACTGGTTATATGTGATCAACGGCAGGGCCACGGCCGACGTGTTCAGCCTGCGCGACAAGAGCCTCAACGGCCGCTATAAACTGGCCGACAGTGCCGACACCGAAGTGACCGCCACGGGGCAACTAGTGGGTGGTATTTCGCTGATCGTCGGTGACTCCAGGGGCGGCCTGGCCCAGTGGTTCATGGCCCGCGACCCGGACGGCGAATCGCGCCTCAAGCAGATCCGTACCTTCCAGCTGGGCAAGGCACCGATCGTGCAGATCGACGCCGAAGAGCGCCGCAAGGGCTTCATCGCGCTCGACGCGAACGGCCAGCTGGGTGTGTTCCACAGTACGGCGCACCGTACGCTGCTGGTCGAACCCGTCGCCGAAGGCCCGGGCATCCTGGCCCTGTCGCCGCGTGCCAACCGTATCATCATCGAACAAGGCGGCAAGCTGCTGCCGCTGAGCCTGCGCAACCCGCACCCGGAAATTTCCTTCAGCGCGTTGTGGGGCAAGGTCTGGTACGAGAACTACGACGAGCCTAAGTACGTCTGGCAGTCGACCGCTTCCAACACCGACTTCGAGCCCAAGCTCAGCCTGTCGCCGCTGACCTTCGGTACCCTCAAGGCCGCGTTCTACGCCATGATCCTGGCAGCCCCGCTGGCGGTCGCGGCCGCCATCTATACCGCTTACTTCATGGCCCCGGGCATGCGGCGCAAGGTCAAGCCGGTGATCGAACTGATGGAGGCGATGCCGACGGTGATCCTCGGTTTCTTCGCCGGCCTGTTCCTTGCCCCCTACCTGGAAGGTCACCTGCCGGGGGTCTTCAGCCTGTTCCTGCTGATGCCGTTCGGCATTCTGCTGGTGGGCTTCACCTGGACCCGCTTGCCAGAGGCGATACGCCTGCGTGTACCTGACGGCTGGGAAGCGGCGATACTGATCCCGGTAATCCTGCTGATCGGCTGGTTCGCCCTGGCCATGAGCCCGCACCTGGAAAACTGGTTCTTTGCTGGCGACATGCGCCTGTGGATCACCAACGATCTGGGCATCACCTATGACCAGCGCAATGCCCTGGTGGTCGGCATCGCCATGGGTTTTGCGGTCATCCCCAACATCTACTCCATCGCCGAAGACGCCGTGTTCAGCGTGCCGCGCAGCCTCACCCTGGGCTCGCTGGCGCTGGGCGCCACCCCCTGGCAGACCCTGACCCGTGTGGTCATCCTCACCGCCAGCCCGGGCATCTTCTCGGCGCTGATGATCGGCATGGGCCGCGCAGTGGGCGAAACCATGATCGTGCTGATGGCCACCGGCAATACGCCGGTGATGGAAATGAACCTGTTCGAGGGCATGCGCACCCTGGCCGCCAACGTAGCCGTGGAAATGCCCGAATCGGAAGTCGGCGGCAGCCACTACCGCGTGCTGTTCCTGGCCGCGCTGGTACTGCTGATGTTCACCTTCGTCATGAACACCTTGGCCGAGCTGATTCGCCAGCGTCTGCGCAAGAAATACTCGTCGCTTTGATAGAAAGGTAGCGATCCGTGAAAAAGGATTCCCTCAAAGGCTGGTTCAAGAGCGGCGCCCCCGGTGTGTGGATGAGCGGCGGCGCAGTGGCCATGGCGGTGATCATGACCGTGGGCCTGTTGGCGGTCATCGCCGTGCGCGGCCTGGGCCACTTTTGGCCGGCCGACCTGGTGCAGGCCACCTATCAGGTGCCGGGCCAGGCTGACCAAGTGGTGATTGGCGAAGTGGTGCAGCAGGAGGACGTGCCGCGTGCCCGCCTCAAAGGTGCCGGGCTGCCGGTACCGGACCAAGGCCCGGAGTTCATGAGCCGTGAACTGATCAAGGTGGGTAACCGCGACCTCTATGGCAGCGATTTCACCTGGGTGGTCGGCGATTGGCTGGTCGACGAGCAGCACCCGGCCGACCTGATGGCCCTGGAGCGCCGCGAGTGGGGCAACTTCTATGGCTACCTGGTCAGCGTCAAGGAACAGGGCCGGGTGGTTGCCGAAGGCCCGGCTGCCTGGAGCGAGTTGCAAGCGCGGCTCAAGCGTGCCAACCAGCTCAACGGTGAATTGCAGCAGCTGGAAAAGAGAGACATCGGGGCCATCAACCATGGCCTGGAGCGCCTGCGGCTGCACGCCCGCAAGCTGGAACTGGACGGCAAGCTGGACGCTACCGCCCAGGCGGACATGGACGCCGAGCGCGCCGAATTGAACAGCCGCTACCAGGCTATCGAAGCCCGCCTCGGCGGCCTGCACCAGGCACTTGCGCGTGATAGCCTGGTGGCCCGCGATGGTAACGGCCGTGAAGTGGAAATCAGCCTGAACAAGGTGGTGCACGCCCTCCAGCCTAACGGCATGTCTGCTTTTACCAAGCTGCGCACCTACTTTGCCAAGGTCTGGGAATTCCTGAGCGATGACCCGCGTGAAGCCAACACCGAGGGCGGCATCTTCCCGGCCATCTTCGGTACTGTGATGATGACCCTGATCATGGCCGTGATCGTCACACCGTTCGGCGTGCTTGCGGCAGTCTACTTGCGTGAATACGCAAGACAGGGGCCGGTAACCCGGCTGATTCGCATTGCCGTGAACAACCTGGCGGGGGTGCCGGCGATCGTCTACGGCGTATTTGGTTTGGGTTTCTTCGTGTATGTGCTGGGTGGCTCGATCGACCGCCTGTTCTTCCCCGAAGCCCTGCCCGCGCCTACTCTGGGTACGCCAGGCTTGCTGTGGGCGTCGCTGACCCTGGCGCTGCTGGCAGTGCCTGTGGTGATCGTGGCCACCGAAGAAGGCCTGGCGCGCATCCCGCGTACGGTGCGTGAAGGCTCGCTGGCGCTGGGTGCGACCAAGGCCGAAACGCTATGGCGGATTGTCTTGCCCATGGCCAGCCCGGCGATGATGACCGGCATGATCCTCGCCGTGGCCCGCGCTGCGGGCGAGGTGGCGCCGCTGATGCTGGTGGGTGTGGTGAAGCTGGCGCCGTCGCTGCCGGTTGACGGTAACTACCCATACCTGCACCTGGACCAGAAGATCATGCACCTGGGCTTCCACATCTATGACGTCGGCTTCCAGAGCCCCAACGTAGAAGCCGCGCGGCCGCTGGTCTACGCCACGGCGCTGTTGCTGGTGCTGGTGATCGCGGCCCTGAACCTGTCGGCGGTCTGGATCCGCAACCACCTGCGCGAAAAATACAAGGCGCTGGACAGCTGATTGAAGCTTTAAGCCACAAGCGGCAAGCTCCAAGCAGATTGCCGCTTTGCCCAAACTTGCAGCTTGCAGCTCGAAGCTTGCAGCTACAAACGGAGTCAACCATGCAGAACGAATCCCACACCCACGGCATCGACATGTCTGCCCTGGGCCGCAGCAAGCAGGGCCTGCGCCTGGCCGAAGAAACCGTGGCCATCGAGGTACCGGGGCTGAGCCTGTTCTACGGCGACAAGCAGGCCTTGTTCGATGTCAGCATGAACATCCCCAAGCAGCGCGTGACGGCTTTCATCGGCCCGTCCGGCTGCGGCAAGTCGACCTTGCTGCGCACGTTCAACCGCATGAACGACCTGGTTGACGGTTGCCGCGTGCAGGGTGCCGTGAACTTGTATGGCAACAACATCTACCGCAAGGGCGAAGATGTCGCCGAGCTGCGCCGCCGTGTGGGCATGGTGTTCCAGAAGCCCAACCCGTTTCCCAAGACCATTTACGAAAACGTGGTCTATGGCCTGCGCATCCAGGGCATCAACAAGAAGCGCGTGCTCGACGAGGCCGTTGAATGGGCGTTGAAGGCCGCGGCGCTGTGGGACGAGGTCAAGGACCGCCTGCACGAGTCGGCCCTGGGCCTGTCTGGTGGCCAGCAGCAACGTCTGGTCATCGCCCGCACCATCGCCGTGGAGCCTGAGGTGCTGCTGCTGGATGAGCCGTGCTCGGCGCTGGACCCGATCTCGACCCTCAAGGTCGAGGAACTGATCTACGAGCTCAAAGCCAAGTACACCATCGTCATCGTGACCCACAACATGCAGCAGGCTGCCCGTGTTTCGGACTACACCGCGTTCATGTACATGGGCAAGCTGGTCGAGTTTGGCGACACCGATACCCTGTTCACCAACCCGGCGAAGAAGCAGACCGAAGACTACATCACCGGTCGATACGGCTAAGAGCGCCTTTGGCGCAGCTGCAAGCTTCGAGCTGCAAGCTGCAAGATGAAGCGGTTAGCGCGGAGCCAGGGAACGACACGAACCACTTGAAGCTTGCAGCTAGCGGCTAGCAACTTCGCGGAGCGACAGCATGATCAACAAAGAAAGCCTTACCCACCACATTTCCCAGCAGTTCAACGCCGAGCTGGAAGAGGTGCGCAGCCACCTGCTGGCCATGGGCGGGCTGGTTGAAAAACAGGTCAACGACGCGGTCACCGCGCTGATCGAAGCCGATTCGGGCCTGGCCCAGCAAGTGCGCGAGGTTGACGAGCAGATCAACCAGATGGAGCGCAATATCGACGAGGAATGCCTGCGTATCCTTGCCCGTCGGCAGCCGGCGGCCTCCGACTTGCGCCTGATCATCAGTATCTCCAAGTCGGTGATCGACCTGGAGCGCATTGGTGACGAATCGACCAAGATCGCCCGCCGGGCCATCCAGCTGTGTGAAGAAGGCGAGTCGCCACGTGGCTATGTGGAAGTGCGCCACATCGGCGACCAGGTGCGCAACATGGTCCGCGATGCACTGGACGCCTTTGCCCGCTTCGACGCCGACCTGGCACTGTCCGTGGCTCAGTACGACAAGACCATCGACCGGGAGTACAAGACCGCGCTGCGTGAACTGGTGACCTACATGATGGAAGACCCACGCTCGATTTCGCGGGTACTGAGCGTGATCTGGGTGCTGCGCTCACTGGAACGGATTGGCGACCATGCACGCAATATCTCCGAGCTGGTGATTTACCTGGTCCGCGGTACCGATGTGCGTCACATGGGCCTCAAGCGAATGACTGCAGAAGTGCAGGGCACCGCGCCCGCCGATGGCGAAAAGGCTAATGTTCCTGGTGAATCTGACGATAAGTAAGGTTGCCCCCGAGCAGCGACGCCCGGCCTTGGCCGGGCGTTTTCGTTTACGGCCGAGAGCCGGCAGGCACCCGCGAACGATCGGATGAACGCCCGGCGTTACCAGGTGGTAGCAAGTAGCCAGTATTTGGCAGTAGGCTAGTCGGGTTCAGAAGGAGTTTCGATGAGTAAAGTGAATGTGCTGGTCGTGGATGACGCCCCGTTTATCCGCGACCTGGTCCGCAAGTGCCTGCGCAGTGCCTTCCCGGGCATGACGATCGACGATGCCGTCAATGGTCGCAAGGCCATGGCCATGCTGGGCAAGGAGGCGTTCGACCTGGTGCTGTGCGACTGGGAAATGCCCGAGATGTCGGGCCTGGAACTGCTCACCTGGTGCCGCCAGCAGCCTGCGTTGAAGCACCTGCAGTTCATCATGGTGACCAGCCGTGGCGACAAGGAAAACGTCATCCAGGCGATCCAGGCCGGCGTTTCCGATTTTGTCGGCAAGCCATTCACCAATGAGCAGTTGCTGACCAAGGTGAAAAAGGCCCTGACCAGGATCGGCAAGCTCGACAGCCTGATGGCCATCGCCCCGGCGCGCGCCAACCCGGCGTTCGCCAACGATTCGTTGAGTGCGCTGACCGCCGGCAAGCCGGAGGCGGTAAAGGTTGCAGCGCCGGCACTGGCACCGGCTGCTGCCAAGCCAGCGGCCAAGGCGCCCACGCCAGCCGCGGCCACCCCGACCGGTCGGGGCCAAGGGCAACTGCGCCTGGCCAGTGGCATGCAGCCGTGCGTGATCAAGGCGTTGAGCCTGAAAGAGGCCCTGCTGGTGGTACGCCGCGGCGATGTGCTGCCGCAAGTGCTGGAAGGTGCAGTGTTGGACCTGGAGCAAGGCGAAAGCGCCGAAGTCGCCCGGCTGAACGGCTATCTGCACGCCGTAGCGGCGCTGGAGCCCAAGCCGGACAGCGATTGGCTGCAACTGACCTTCAAGTTCGTCGACCAGGATGCGCAGAAGCTCGATTACCTGTCGCGGCTGATTGCCCGTGGCACCGCGCAGAAGCATTTCACCCCAGGGGCCTGAGCCACTGCTACAAACTGCGCTTTGTACAGGGGCACCTTGCGTCGCGATCGGGCTGCGCAAGGCCGCTCCTGCAAAAGCCTGCACAGCCTGAGCCATCCGACCAACTGCAATACCCGCCACTCAACCTGCTGCTAGTCTTCGACAGACCTCAACTGTCAAAAAGCCACTATCATGCCCGCGCGCCTGCTGCTGTTCTGTGCACTGCTCATGGCCTCGGCGTCGAGCCTGGGTGTGACCCTTTACAAGAGCACCGACGAGTCCGGTGTCATTTCCTATTCCGACCGCCCCGGCCCTGGCGCCAGGCCGTTGAATTTGCTTGAGCCCATGGTCGAAACGCTCGAAGGCCAAGTGTTCCTGAACGCGAAAGTGTTCGACGGCGGTGTGAGCTTTTCGGCACGCAACCAACTGCATGTTCCGGTCGAGGTCGAGCTGCGCCTGGACAACCTGGTGAACGCCCAGGGCGGTGACGCCCCGCGTATCGTGCGCCGGCTGCTGCCACCGGGCACCACGCAAATGCTCAGCGTGCTGAGGGGGCGGCCCGGGTTGTTGCTGAATTACCGCTCGACCCTGCTGCAGGCCATGGGTGACCCGGGCAAGCGGCCGCAGGGCTTCCGCTACGGGTTCGCGTGGCTTGGCGGGCCGTTCCGCGTGACCCAGGGCCCCAATGGCCGGGTCAGCCATTTTGGGCCAAAGGGGCGCTATGCCATGGATATCGCCATGCCCGAAGGCACCACCATTATCGCGGCGCGCGAAGGGGTGGTGGTGAAAACGCAGAATGGCCAGAGCGGGCGCGAACCCAACCCGTCGGGCAACTTTGTCAGGGTGCTGCACTCGGACGGCACCATGGGCGTGTACCTGCACCTGATGCGCGGCTCGGTGGTGGTGAAGGAGGGGCAGCGGGTGCGCCAGGGGCAGATGCTGGCCAAGTCGGGCAATACCGGCAACAGCACCGGGCCACACCTGCATTTCGTGGTGCAGCGCAACGTAGGCTTGGCGCTGGAGTCGATCCCTTACCGGTTCGACAGGCCGCTCAGCGGCTTGCCGGACTTTACTGCGGGTAACCCTTGAGAGCGTCTGGCCTGCTTTGCAGGCCATCGGGGCACAAGGCCGCGCCTGTAGGCGTGCGCAAATCGAGCGGGGCTGCGCGGCAGCCCCATGGCCGTCAATCCAGCTTGAGCACTTTGGCCAGCACGATCTTCGGCCCTTTCATCTTCTTGATGATGATCCGCAGCCCTTCGACTTCCAGCACCTCTTCTTCTTCAGGCACACGCTTTAGCGTCTCGTAGACCAGGCCAGCCAGGGTCTCCGCCTCGATGTGGTCAAGGTCCACCCCCAGCAGGCGCTCCACCTTGAACAGCGGCGTGTCGCCACGGACCAGCAGCTTGCCCGGCTGGTAGGCGAGGATGCCGCGTTCGGTCTTGCGGTGCTCGTCCTGGATATCGCCGACCAGCACTTCCAGCACGTCTTCCATGGTCAGGTAGCCGATCACCTTGCCATCGGCTTCTTCGACCAGCACAAAGTGCGCACCACCCTTGCGGAACTGCTCCAGCAACTGGGCCAGTGGCATGTGGCGCGATACGCGCTCAAGCGGCCGGGCGAGGTCGTCCAGGTCGATGACTTCGGGCAAGTGTTCCAGCTCCGCCAGCTCCAGCAGCAGGTCCTTGATGTGCAGCAGGCCGGTGAATTCCTCGCGCTCGGCGTCGTACACCGGGTAGCGGCTGAACTTGTGGCGGCGCACCAGGGCCAGGATCTGCTTCAGCGGCGCATGGGCGTCTATGGTGACCATGTCTTCGCGCGAGTTGGCCCAGTCGACCACTTCCAGCTCGCCCATTTCCACGGCCGAAGCCAGCACGCGCATGCCCTGGTCGCTGGGGTCCTGGCCACGGCTGGAGTGCAGGATCAGTTTCAGTTCTTCACGGCTGTAGTGGTGCTCGTGGTGCGGCCCCGGCTCGCCCTGGCCGGCGATGCGCAGGATGGTGTTGGCGCTGGCGTTGAGCAGGTAGATGGCCGGGTACATGGCCCAGTAGAACAGGTACAGGGGTACGGCAGTCCACAGCGACAGCAGCTCCGGTTTGCGGATGGCCCAGGATTTGGGCGCCAGCTCACCGACAACGATGTGCAGGTACGAAATGACGAAGAAGGCGACGAAGAACGACACGCCTTTGATCAGTTCCGGTGAGTCGACGCCGAAATACGCCAGCAGCGGTTCCAGCAGGTGGGCAAACGCCGGTTCCCCGACCCAGCCCAGGCCCAGCGAGGCCAGGGTGATACCCAATTGGCAGGCTGACAGGTAAGCGTCCAGCTGGTTGTGGACTTTACGCAGAATGTTGCCGCGCCAGCCATGCTCTTCGGCAATGGCCTCCACGCGGGTGGCGCGCAGCTTGACCATGGCGAACTCTGCCGCAACGAAGAAGCCGTTGAGCAGCACCAGCAGGAAGGCAAAGATGATCATGCCGAAATCGGCGAATAACGAACTGAGGCTGATACCAGGGGAAGGGTCCATGATGGAGTTTTTACGGGGTCCGTCTTAGAAATGGAGAGAAAAAAAGTGCCAGCTCTTGCTGGCACAGGGGATCCAATGTAGCGGCTGGGACCGCAAAAGCAAAGGGCCCTGAGTTGCTCAGACCTTGCTGTTGACCAATTGTGCCGGGGCAAAATGACAGGTGAAGGTACTGCCATGCCCCGGGACGCTGCTGATTTCCAGCTTGCCGCGGTGGCGCATAAGCACATGCTTGACGATGGCCAGCCCCAGCCCGGTGCCGCCTGTATTCGAGGCCCGGCTGGAATCCACCCGGTAGAAGCGCTCGGTGAGGCGTGGCAGGTGTTTGGCATCGATGCCCACGCCAGAGTCCTGCACCGACAAATGCGCGCCCTGGGCATCAGCCCACCAGCGGATGCGGATATCGCCTTCATCCTGGGTGTATTTGACGGCGTTGAACACCAGGTTGGAAAAGGCGCTGCGCAGCTCCGACTCGCTGCCCTTGAGCTGCACGCCGGGCGTTGCTTCCAGCGTAATGCGCTGGTTGCGCGGCCCAGACAACGCCTGGGCGTCGTTCTTGATGGCGGCCAGCAGGGCATCGACCGGCACTGGCTGGTTGTCCGACGGATAATCGGTGGCCTCCAGCTTGGCCAGCAGCAACAGGTCGTTGAGCAGCGTCTGCATGCGCGAGCCTTGCTGGCTCATCTGCTGCAAGGCCCGGCGCCAGCGCGGGTTCACGTCCTCGACGTTGTCCAGCAGGGTTTCCAGGTAGCCGGTGATGACGGTCAGCGGTGTGCGCAATTCGTGCGACACGTTGGCGACGAAGTCTTTGCGCATCTGTTCCAGCTGGTGAATGCGGGTGACGTCGCGCACCAGCATCAAGTGCTCGTTGTTGCCGTAGCGGGTGATGTGCAACTGCAGCCGCATGCGGTCGTTGATCGGTGAGGGGATTTCCAGCGGTTCGAGGTAGTTTTCTGCCTCGAAGTACTCCTTGAAGCGCGGGTGGCGAACCAGGTTGGTGACTTGCTGGCCGCCGTCCTGTGGAGTTTTAAAGCCCAGCAGGGTCTCGGCGGCGCGGTTCCACCACTCCAGGTTGCCGTCGCTGTCGAGCATGATCACCGCATCCCGCAGCGCAGCAGTGGACTCCTGAACGCGGTCGATCACCGCTTGCAGGCGGCCCCGCACACGCTGGTCCCGGCGCTGCAGGTGGTAGATGCTGTCGAACACCTCGCCCCACAGGCCATAGCCGTCGGGCGGCGCCTCGTCGGGCTGATGGTTGCGGAGCCAGTCATGCAGGCGTAGCAGTTGCTTGAGGGTCCAACCCAGGTACAGTGCCAGGCCAATGGCCAGGCTCCAGCCGTAGTAGCCGCTGATAAGCCCGCCGATCAGGCAGACGCTGATCAGCAACAGCAGGTGGCGAATCAGTGTCGCGTGCCAGTTCTGGTTCAATTGATGGGTCCTTCGGATCCGGCTGCAAGTTGCAAGCTGCAAGTTGCAAGCTTCAAGATGAAGCGGATCAGTGGTGCTGATAGTCCTTTTTGAGCCTGATGCTACATGCTCTTTCTTGCAGCTTGCAGCTTGCAGCTTGCAGCTTGCAGCTTGCAGCTTGCAGCTTGCAGCTAGCAGCTAGCTCTTGGTCGAGAAGCGGTAGCCGGTACCGCGCACGGTTTGTACCAGATTCTCGTAGGCCTCACCCAGCGCTTTGCGCAGGCGGCGGATGTGCACGTCGACCGTGCGTTCCTCGACATAGACGTTGCCGCCCCACACCTGGTCCAGCAGTTGACCACGGGTGTAGGCGCGTTCCTGGTGGGTCATGAAGAACTGCAGCAGGCGGTACTCGGTGGGGCCCATTTCAGCCGGCTTGCCGTCGATGGTCACGCGGTGGCTGATCGGATCGAGCAGCAGGCCGCCGACCTCGATCGGCGCCTCACTGTCGCTTGGGCCGGTGCGGCGCAGCACGGCTTTGAGCCGCGCAACCAGCTCGCGCGGTGAGAACGGTTTGGTGATGTAGTCGTCGGCACCCACTTCCAGGCCCTGGATCTTGTTGTCCTCTTCACCTTTGGCAGTGAGCATGATGATCGGAATGTCGCCGGTCAGTTCATCGCGCTTCAGGCGGCGGGCCAACTCGATGCCGGAGGTACCCGGCAGCATCCAGTCGAGCAGGATCAGGTCCGGCTTGCGGTCGACGATGATCGCATGGGCCTGTTGGGAGTTTTCCGCTTCCAGGCAGTCATAGCCGGCCATTTCCAGGGCAACGGCGATCATCTCGCGAATCGGTGCTTCGTCGTCGACGATCAGAATGTTCCTGCCTACCATGCTCAAAACCTCTCCTGGATTCAGTGTCTTGGCCCGCATTAGATAACGGAATTATTGCAGCTGTGTGACAGGACGTTGGCCGTTCTGGCGACATTGCGTGACTGAACTAGGCTACAGAGGGCCGCGGTTCTGGCAACCCGAACCCATTACCCCCCGAAACGATGGTGAATCCAATGACACGACATACGCTGAGCTGGATGGCCCTTTTCACTGCGCTGGCACTGCCGGGGGTGGCCTCGGCACAACCTGCAATGGAAAAGGATGGCATGTGGGTCGATCATGCTGGCATGACCCTGTACACCTTCGACAAAGATACCGGCGGCAAGTCGATGTGCAATGGCGAATGCGCCAAGAACTGGCCGCCTTTGATGACCAGTGGCAGCGAAAAAGCCGAAGGCAAGTGGACCAAGATCAAGCGGGACGACGGCAAGATGCAGTGGGCCTACGACGGCAAGCCGCTGTATACCTTCGTCAAGGACAAGAAGGCTGGCGACATGACCGGTGACGGCATGAAAGACGTTTGGCACGTCGCCAAGCCGTAAGGGCTTGCAGTTGGCCTGTGGGGGCGGGGTAAGCCCGCTCCCACAAGGTGGGGAGCTCACGCTGTCAGCGCAGCGCGTAGTCCAGAACCACCCCCACAAACACCAGCAACCCCGCCCAGTGATTGTGCAGGAACGCCTTGAAGCACGACTCGCGGTCCAGCTTGCGTGTCGACCAGTACTCCCAGGCAAAGCACGCCAGCGCACCCAGCAGCCCCAGGTGGAACCAGCCGCCGAGGTCAAAGCGGCTACCGGCCAGCAACAGGCAGCCCAGCGACAACACCTGCAAGGTCAGGATGATGCTGCGGTCGGCCTCACCGAAGAGGATGGCCGTGGATTTCACGCCGATCTTCAGGTCGTCGTCCCGGTCGACCATGGCGTAATAGGTGTCGTAACCCACCGTCCACAGCAGGTTGGCGATATACAGCAGCCAGGCGCTGGCCGGCAGTTCGCCGCCAGCGGCCGTGAACGCCATCGGAATGCCCCACGAGTAAGCTGCCCCCAGCACCACTTGCGGGTAGTAGGTGTAGCGCTTCATGAACGGGTAGCAGAACGCCAACGCCACCGCGCCGAACGATAGCCACACGGTACGGCTATTGGTGCACAGCACCAGCAGGAAACTGAACCCGACAAGCATGGCGAACAGGGCCAGCGCCTCGCGCGGGCGCACGCGGCCACTGGCCAGGGGCCGGTCGGCGGTACGTTTGACGTGGCCATCCACCTTGCGGTCGGCAAAATCGTTGATGCAGCAGCCGGCGGCGCGCATCAGTACCACGCCAAGGCCGAAGATCAGCACGTTGGCCAGGGTCGGCGAGCCGTTGCCGGCAATCCATACTGCCGACAGCGTGGGCCACAGCAGCAGGTAGATACCGATCGGGCGGTCCATGCGGCTGAGCTGGACAAAGTCCCAGGCACGCGGGTGCAGGCGGTTCAGCGACTTGAGCAGTTGCAGGTACATCAGCTGTTTTCCTCCTGGGCCGCTTGCCACAGCGCCGGCAGAAACACCTCGGCTACCAGCAGGTCCAGCCCGTCACGTTCAAAACGCGAGCGGCGGGCCCATAGCGCTGGCCGGGCGGCATCTGCGGGTAACCACGCCTGTGGATAACTGCACACTTCAAGTGGATGGCGGATGAACGCCTGGTCGCAGAACAGCAACTCGCCCAACGAACGGCTGCCGAGGCGTTCCAGGTCCAACCCGCCGCGCGCCAGCGCACTGCGGCTGGCCACGCTGCGGGCGAACACCCACGGCTGGCCATGGCCGCGCAGGTACACCTCGCGCACCCAGCCTTCAGCGCCAACAGCGATGCCCAGTGCCTGGCATTCGTCGGCGCGCAGTGGCTGCCAGCCCTCGAACAAAGGGGTGACGGAGAAGTCATCGTGGGCCAGGCGCGTCAGGCGGCGGGTCAGTGAGCCTTCGTCGAACAGCCAGTCAAGGGTGGGCTGGTCGATGTCGGTCGCCAGCCGTGAATACGGCAGCCACGCGACAGCGGCTGCTTGCGGGGATTCGTACGACACGTCGGTCTGCTTGTTACAACCTGAGAGGGGGCGAGCTTAGCATGATTGCCCCGACTGCTTGCATACTGCAGGCAGGGCCGCTACAAAGCCCCCAAGCATTGCGCGTCGGTCCCTGTTGCAGCGGGTTCACCCGCCATAGGGCCGTCAGCAGCAACACAAAGCCCCAGCCTGACCCGAGGAAAACAACCTGATGAAAAAGTGGCAATGTATTGTCTGTGGCCTGATCTACGACGAAGCCGAAGGCTGGCCCGACGACGGCATCGCCCCTGGCACCCGTTGGGAGGACGTGCCGGAAGACTGGCTATGCCCTGACTGCGGCGTTGGCAAAAGCGACTTTGAAATGATCTCCATCGGCTAAGCGAGGCAAGCACGACATGACGTCCCCTGTGGTAATCATCGGTACCGGGCTGGCGGGCTACAACCTGGCCCGCGAATTTCGCAAGCTCGATGCGCACACGCCGCTGCTGCTGATCACCGCCGATGACGGTCGTTCCTACTCCAAGCCCATGCTCTCCATGGGCTATGCCAAGCAGAAGGGTGCCGCCGACCTGTGCATGGCCGAAGCCGGTGCCATGGCCGAGCAGTTGAACGCCGAAATCCGCACCCATACCCGCATCAGCGGCATCGACCCTGGCCACAAACGCCTGTGGATCGGCGAAGAGACCGTGGCATACCGCGATCTGGTGCTGGCGTGGGGTGCGCAGACCGTGCAGGTGCCGGTTGAAAGCGATGCCAGCCACCTGGTGTTCCCCATCAACGACCTGGAGGACTACGCACGCTTTCGTGCTGCCGCTGCCGGCAAGCAACGCGTGCTGATTCTCGGCGCTGGCCTGATCGGCTGCGAGTTTGCCAACGACATGAGCCTGGGGGGCTTCCAGGTGGACGTGGTTGCACCCTGCGAGCAGGTCATGCCGACCCTGTTGCATCCGGCCGCTGCCGGCGCGGTGCAACGTGGGTTGCAAGACCTGGGCGTACGTTTCCACCTTGGGCCGGTTCTGACCCGCTTGCAGCAGGTGCCCCAAGGCCTGGAGGCGCACCTGTCGGATGGCAGCGTGATTGGCTGTGACCTGGTCGTTTCGGCCATTGGCCTGCGCCCGCGTACCGACCTGGCAGCCGCGGCCGGGCTGCAGGTCAACCGTGGCGTCAGCGTGGACCGTGAGCTGCGAACCTCCCACGCCAATATCTTCGCCCTCGGGGATTGTGCCGAGGTAGACGGCATCAACCTGTTGTACGTGATGCCACTGATGAGTTGTGCGCGGGCACTGGCCCAAACCCTGGCCGGCAAGCCCACGGCAGTTGCCTATGGGCCAATGCCGATCACCGTGAAAACCCCGGCCTGCCCGCTGGTGATTTCGCCACCGCCACAGGGCCGCGACGGCACTTGGCAGGTCGAAGGGCAAGGCAATGACCTCAAGGTGCTATGCATCGATGCGGGTGGCGAGCTGCTGGGTTACGCCCTGACCGGGGCTGCGGTCACGGAAAAGCTGGCGCTGAACCGCCAGCTACCTGCAGTTATGGCGTAATTGGCCTGCGTTCTGTCGGATTCATCCTGTTGTTGCCTGCACAATGGCCGCTCAGATACTGGCGCGGCCCCGAACCACGTGCCATTCTCACTCCCGTCTGCCGCAGGTTAGAGCCTGCGGTGCCTTGAACGCTGCTCCTGAAGGCAGCACGGCATAACAACAAGAATTCCGTCAAAGAGGCTTTACTATGCGCAAACCAGAACTCGCCGCCGTCATCGCTGAAAAGGCTGACCTGACCAAGGAAAAAGCCAATCAAGTGCTGAACGCGATTCTCGACAGCATCACGGGTGCCCTGGACAAGGACACCGTGACTCTGGTTGGTTTCGGCACTTTCGAAAAACGCCACCGCGGCGCGCGTACCGGCAAAAACCCGCAAACCGGCCAGCCGGTCAAGATCAAAGCCAGCAATACCGTGGCTTTTAAGCCAGGCAAGAATCTCAGGGACAGCGTCAATAACGCGGCCGCGCCGAGCAAGGTCAGCAAGAAAAAGTAACTGTGCACTGAGGATGCGTTAATCCCGAACGGGCGCCAGATGGCGCCCGTTGTGCTTTACACCCGGTAATTGCTGCGAACTTGCATAAAAAGGTCATTAGGAGGATAAACTGCGCAACTTAGTCACTTTTCCATCGAGGCGTGTCGATGAAGTTCCGCTTTCTTCTGTGGGCCATGGGGCTGCTGATGGCCCGGGCCAGCCGCAATAATCCGGCATTCCAGCAGCAGCTCAAAGGTAAGGACCTGGTGTTCCAGATGCAGACCTTGGACGGGAAGGTCGCCCGGCACTTCACCGTCAGCAACGAGCGGGTCAGTAGCAAAAGCGGGTCGTATCCACAGCCAGCCTTTGCCATTGCCTTCAAGGATGCTGCCTATGGCTTTGCCACCTTGCAGGCAAGCAACAAGCAGTTGGCGTTCATGCAGGGCATTCAGGACAAGAACATCCAGATCAAGGGCAATCCGGCGTTGGTGATGTGGTTTCAGGGGTTGATGAAGTACCTGAAGCCGAAGAAGCAGGGCTGAAATGGTTGGGGCCGCCAAGCGGCCCCGGGCTTCAATGCGGTGCGTTGAACTGCGAAGCCAGCTCCCGCAGCAAGCTCTCGGCCTCCAGCACCTTGTTCACCACATCCTCGGCCTTTTCCCGGGTAATGCCCAAGCGCTCCAGCAGTTCGTCAGGAATCTCCTCCAGCGGCCCCGAGCCAATCCCCCGCAAGCGCAGCAGACGCGTGGCCAGGCATACCAGGTTGGGGAATGCCGAAAACTCGCCGTCGTAAGCCGGGTCGTGCTGGAAACGCAGCGCGGCCGAGAGCTCTACCGGCATGTCCCACAGTTTCATCAACCAGGCACCAATCTGCTCGCGGCTGATGCCCAGCAGGTGTTGTTCCACATAGGTGTGGTTCAGGTGAGGGTTGACCTCCAGGTGGCGACAAATCAGCGAGAAGTGCGGTGGGAAAACGTGTGCCAGCAGCAGGTAACCGAAGTTGTGCAACAGCCCGGCGAGGTAGGTCAGGCCTGCTTCAGGGCGCTCTGCCCGCGGCATGGCTCGGGTAAGGCCCTCGATGATGGCGGCGGTGTAGATCGACTGCTGCCAGTACGGGGTGGCCTGCTGAGGGTTGTCCTTGGGCAGGCTCAGGGTCTTGCCCAGGGCCAGGCCAAGGGCGAGGTTGATCACCAGGTCGAAGCCCAGCACGCGCACGATGGCGTCTTCCACCGAACGGATCTTGCCCGGCGAAGCGTAGTAGGGTGATGCCGCCCAGCTGACCACCTGGGCGGCCAGGGCCGGGTCGGTTTCTACCACACCAGTGATATCGTCGATGCTGGCGTTGGGGTCTACTCGCAGTTTGATGATTTTCTGCGCAGTATCGGCCAACGGCGGGATTTCGATGGTTTCTTCCAGGCGCTTCTGGATACGCCGGGCAGTGAAGGCTTGCACGGCATTGGTGATTTCGCGGGTATCGTCGTTGGGGCGGTCGAGGTTGGGGTTGATCGCCCCGACTTCCTGGCCAAAGCTGCTGGCGCTGGCCTTGAGCAACATGCGCTTGAAGTGCGCGCGCTCTATTTGCAGCAACAGGCCGGCTTCACCCGAATTGATGTACACCTGGTCGACGTCCAGCAGGCTTTTTTCGTACTGGCACGGTGAGCTGGTGAGCGCCGGGATGCCCGGCAGTGTCTTGAGCTGGTGCTTGTCGAGCATTTGCTTGAGGCGTGGCACCGACACGGCGGTGAGCTTACGCCCGGTCAGTTCGGCCAGGCGGTTCAGGTCCAGCAGCTGGCTCTGCGGGAACAGCACCATCATGGCGCCCACCTCGTCGTCCAGCAGCACGGCCTGTACCCGCGAGGCTGCGCGCAGGTGCGGATGTTCGACCACCTCGCGGTAGGCTACGCCGAGTTTCTCGAGCAGCAGCCTGATGACGGAAGGCGTGTGTGGGGTTGCGGTGTCCAGGGCAACTTCAGTCATGGTCCGTATCCACTGATTCTTTTAAACGCGAAGTATAACCACCCTGGGCGTAAATCTGGATCCATTATGGGACAGGCGTCACACCTGGCCATATTGCTGGCCATGACGCAGCCAGCGGTCCAGCAGCGGGCTGACGTGCTCCGGCCAGCGTGCAATCAGGGCCTGGGCGGCATCGCGTACCGCTGGCAACAGGTCAGCGTCGCGCATCAGGTCGGCGACCTTGAATTGCAGCAGGCCGGTCTGGCGGGTACCCAGCATTTCGCCCGGGCCCCGTAGGGCAAGGTCTTTTTCGGCGATGATGAAGCCGTCGTTGGTTTCGCGCATGATGCCCAAACGCTCGCGGCCGATCTGCGACAGCGGCGGGTGGTACAGCAGCACGCAATGGCTGACGGCGCTGCCGCGGCCCACCCGGCCACGCAATTGGTGCAACTGGGCCAGGCCGAGGCGCTCGGGGTTTTCGATGATCATCAGGCTGGCATTGGGCACATCCACGCCCACCTCGATGACGGTGGTGGCGACCAGCAACTGCAGGTTGCCGGCCTTGAACTCGGCCATGATCTCGGCCTTTTCCGCCGGTTTCATGCGGCCGTGGATCAACCCGACCCGTAGTTCGCCCAAGGCGCTGCCCAGCTCCTCGTAAGTGCTTTCGGCTGCTTGGCAGGTCAGTTCCTCGGACTCTTCGATCAGCGTGCACACCCAGTAAGCCTGACGCCCTTCAGCGCAGGCGGCGCGTACCCGTTCGACCACTTCGAAACGCCGGCTGTCGGCCACCAGCACGGTATTTACCGGCGTGCGCCCAGGCGGCAGCTCGTCGAGCACCGAGGTGTCCAGGTCGGCGTAGGCACTCATGGCCAGGGTGCGCGGAATGGGGGTAGCGGTCATGATCAGCTGGTGTGGGCACAGCTCGCCGGCTACGCCTTTCTTGCGCAGCGCCAGGCGTTGCTGCACGCCAAAACGGTGCTGTTCGTCGATGATGGCCAGGGCCAGGTGCTTGAACTTCACCTCGTCCTGGAACAGGGCATGGGTGCCGACCACCATCGGGGCGCCATTGGCGATCTGCTCCAGCGACGCCGCCCGGGCCTTGCCCTTGAGTTTGCCGGCCAGCCAGGCCACCTCTAAACCCAAAGGCTCCAGCCAGCGTTTGAAGGTGATGTAGTGCTGCTCGGCTAGGATCTCGGTGGGGGCCATCAATGCCACCTGATAACCAGCCTCCAGGGCCTGCAACGCGGCCAGCGCGGCGACCACGGTCTTGCCGGCACCCACGTCGCCTTGCACCAGGCGCATCATCGGCTCGTGCTGGCTGAGGTCGTAGGCAATTTCGTTGGCGACGCGCTGCTGCGCGCCGGTCGGCTGGAAGCCTAAATTGGCCAGGTATTGCGCCGGCAGCCGGGTGGCCTTGGGCAACACTGGCGCACGCAGGCTGCGCAGGCTCTCGCGCAGGCGCTGTTGCGACAGCTGGTGGGTGAGCAGCTCTTCGAATGCCAGGCGGTGCTGAGCCCAGTGGTGGCCCAGGGCCAACTCCTCGACGTCGGCGTCGGCAGGCGGGTTGTGCAGGTAGCGGATGGCGTCATCCAGTGGCGCCAGCTGGTAGTCGCGGGCCAGTTCGTCGGGCAGCCAGTCGGGCAGGCTGCGCGGGCCGAGCAGGCTCAGGCTCTGTTGGCACAGTTGGCGCAGGCGTTGCTGGGTGAGGCCCTCGGTGGACGGGTAGATCGGGGTGAGGGTCTGATCGACCGGCGGCGGCGGTTCGTCACCGTTCAGTGCGCGGTACTCCGGGTGGTAGATCTCCAGGCCGGAAGCGCCCGGGCGAGCTTCGCCGTAGCAGCGCAGGTGGGTGCCGCGCTTGAGCCCTTCCTTTTGCGCGTTGCTGAAATGGTAGAAGCGCAAGCTCAACACGCCACTGCCGTCACCCAGGCGTACCACCAGGCTCCGGCGCTTGCCCATGGTCACGTCGGCGCCGCTGACCACCCCCTCGATCACCGCGTCCTGGCCTGGGCGCAGCTGGCCGATCGGAACCACGCGGGTGCGGTCCTGATAGCGCAGGGGCAGGTGGAACAGCACGTCCTGCAAGTTTTCCAGGCCGACCTTGGCGAGCTTTTCGGCCATGGCCTCGCCAACACCCTTGAGCACGGTGACCGGGACGTTCGACAGCTCCGTCATGACTCAGGCCGGTTGTTCTGCAGGGGCCTTGGCTACCGAGCACAGGCGTATCGAGTCGGCGAGGATCTCGATGGCCTTCGGCCGTGGGAAGCTGGCGCGCCAGGCGATGGCCACGGTGCGGAACGGTGCTGGGGCGGTCAGCGGGCGTACTTCGATGACCCCAGGCGCGTAGTGGTGGCTGTGCACCGCCGACAGCGGCAGGATAGACACGCCAAGGCCGGACGCTACCATGTGGCGGATGGTTTCCAGCGAGCTGGATTCGACCGTGGTGTGCCGCGACCCTTCACCCCCCTTGTTCAGGGTGGGGCAGGCTTCCAGCACCTGGTCACGGAAGCAGTGACCTTCACCCAGCAGCAACAGGCTCTTGTCGTTGAGCATGGCGGTGTCGATGGTCTTTTTGGCCGTCCATGGGTGGTCGGCAGGCATCAGCGCGCAGAACGGTTCGTCGTAGAGAGGCAGGGTGAGCACATCGGCTTCATTGAACGGCAGGGCGATGATCACCGCGTCCAGCTCGCCATTGCGCAGCTTCTCGCGCAGCACATGGGTGAAGTTTTCTTCGATATATAGCGGCATCTGCGGTGCCA
Organism: Pseudomonas sp. CJQ_9; assembly: GCF_043106615.1. Classification (NCBI taxonomy): domain Bacteria; kingdom Pseudomonadati; phylum Pseudomonadota; class Gammaproteobacteria; order Pseudomonadales; family Pseudomonadaceae; genus Pseudomonas; species Pseudomonas sp. CJQ_9. The sequence goes on from NZ_JBICMS010000095.1 coordinate 104,722, forward strand.
CGCGGTGCAGTTGCGGGATCAGGTGCGGGAACAGGTAGGGGCCGACGGTGTAGATGGCACCGACCTTGAGCGGCGCAGTCAGCTGGTTTTTGCCAGCCTGGGCCAGTTCGCGAATGCCTTGGGCCTGCTCGAGTACCTTTTGTGCCTGGGCAACGATGCTCTCGCCGACGGGGGTCAGGCGGACCGCGCTTTTGCTGCGTTCAAAGATCAGAACGCCAAGCTCATCCTCAAGCTTCTTCACACCGACCGACAGGGTCGGCTGGCTCACGTGGCAGCGCTCTGCGGCATGGCCGAAGTGCTGTTCCTGGGCGAGTGTGACGATGTAGCGTAGTTCTGTGAGGGTCATAACGTGCGTCCATGAAGTTGCGGCCCCAGCATAGCGGCTGCAATCGATAGACGCACGTTATCAGACTTGCCGATTTGTGACAGAAACAAAAGTCTTAGCGGCGGTCCAGCGAGTAGACGAAGGGCGCCACGACTTCGATCGTGCCGTTGTTCAACAACTCGGGTGGCGGCTTGGGCACTTTGCCGGCGCGGCGGATCATTTCCATCGTCGCGCGGTCCAGCGCGGCACTGCCCGACCCACCGGCCATCGAGTACGACACCACCTTGCCCTCGGCGTCGACCACGAAGCGCAGGCGGTTGATGCCTTGCAGGCCACGGCGGCGTGCGTCTTCCGGGTACCGTTTGTACTTGGCCAGGTGGCGCAGCAGGTCACTCTGCCAGGTCGGCAGGGCGTTGCTGTTGGACGCGATGCTCGGGGCCGGTGCCGCGGACTTCTGCGGTGGCGTATTGCTCGGCGGCGCGTCGACGGTCTGCTCGGTCGGCGGTGCTTCCTTCGGCGGCTCAGGCTTCTTCTCAGGCTTGGGCGGCTGCGGCTTGGCCTTTGGCTTGGGCGGCTTGGGGATGGCGATCTTCGGCTTGGGTGCCTCCACCAACTTCGGCAAAGGTGGTTCCTCTACCGGTGCAGGTGGCTGCGGCGCCACTTTCGGGGGCGGCGGTGGCGCGGGTTCCGGCAGCGGTGCCAGTTCGACCATCATGGCTGCTGGCGGCAACTCGATGGCCTGGGGCACAGACCAGTTGAGCGTCAGCAGCACGGCGACCACGTGCACGCCCAGCACGAACGCCAGGCTGCCAGCGTAGCGCGCCATGTTTGAGCGCGGTTTTGTCATTTCTTGGCTGCCGTCTCGAGACCTACCAGGCCGACTTTCAGGTAGCCAGCCGAGCGCATGTTGTTCATCACTTCCATCAGATCACCGTAATCCACGCCTTTGTCGGCCTGGAAGAAGATGGTGGTTTCCTTGTCACCCTTGGTCTTGGCGTCGAGCATCGGGCCAAGCTGGTCGGGTGCCGGGACCTGATCGTCGCCGACGTACAGCTTCTGGTCTGCCTTGACGCTGACGAACACCGGCTTCTCGGGCCTCGGCGCCGGTTTGGCGGTCGAGGCCGGCAGGTCGACCTTGATATCGACTGTGGCCAGGGGGGCGGCAACCATGAAGATGATCAGCAGTACCAGCATTACGTCGATGAACGGCGTAACGTTGATTTCGTGGTTTTCGGCGAGGTCGTCGCCACCTTCGTTGAGATGCAGGCCCATGGCTTACCCCACTTTCACCATGTGCGGGGCGGCGCGCTCGCTGCCTTGGTGGTCCAGATCGCGGCTGACCAGCAGCAGTACCTGGGCGCTAGCATCGGACACCTGAGCCTTGTAGCCGGCAATGGAACGGGCGAAGACGTTGTAGATGACCACGGCCGGGATTGCCGCGACCAGGCCCAGGGCGGTGGCCAGCAGGGCTTCGGCGATACCCGGGGCGACCACGGCCAGGTTGGTGGTCTGGGTCTTGGCGATGCCGATGAAGCTGTTCATGATGCCCCAGACGGTGCCGAACAGGCCGACGAACGGGGCGGTGGAACCGATGGTGGCGAGTACGCCGGTGCCGCTGCTCATGTTACGGCCGCTGGCATGTACCAGGCGCTCCAGGCGGAAGCTGACGCGTTCCTTGATACCCTCTTTCTCGCGGGCATTGGCCGACAGGCGCATCTCTTCAAGGGCGTCGTGCACCAGGGTATGGGCCAGCGTGCCTTCCTTGCGGGAGACGTCGCTGGCATCTTTCAGCGTGGTGGCCTTCTTCAGCTGGGCGATTTCGCCACGCAGGCGGCGTTTGGCGCCCATCAGCTCGAAGCCTTTGGCGATCCAGATGGTCCAAGTGATGATGGAGGCGATAGCCAGGCCGATCATGACGATCTTCACCACGATGTCGGCGTTCTTGTACATGCCCCATGGGGACAGGTCGTGGGCCATGCCCAGCGAGGTATCTTCAACCAGGGCTTCGACGCTTGGGTCTGCTGCAGCCGGTGCACCGGCGGTGGCGCTGGTGGCAGGCGCTTCGCCAGCCGGGGCAGTGCTCGGGGCAGCAGCGGCAGTGGCGGCGGCAGGCGTGTTGGTATTGGCGGTTGGCTCATCGGCCATGGCTGCCGGGGCCAGCACCAGGCTGAGCGTCAGCGCGGCGATGGCGCGCCAGGCGCGCGACTGGGTTGGCGAAGCGGAGGGTTTAGTACGTGTCATGCTGGCCGGACCTGATGAAGAGAAAAGACGAACGTTCTCCAAGGCCTCGAGGCGGGCCGAGAACAACTTGGCCGCCATTATTGCAAGTAATTCTTGTTAACAAAAGTAATATTGTAGCTTTTTTCGCCTATGGTCTAGCCATCCATCGTGTAGCGTGGTTGGGCTGATCAGTTGGTCCAGGGAGTTTTGTGATGTCAGACCTTTCAGTGTTGGTGGCGGGTTGTGGTGATGTAGGTGGGCGCTTGGCCCGGCAGATGCTGGCACGTGGCTGGCAGGTCAGCGGCCTGCGCCGTTCGGTGGGGCAATTGCCTGCGGGGGTTCACCCGGTGGCTGCGGACTTGGCCGAGCCCTCGCTGCCAGCCGCGTGGCCACAAGGTGCGTTGGACTACCTGGTGTACTGCGTGGCGGCCAGTCAGCATGACGAGGCGGGCTACCGGGCGGCCTATGTCGACGGTTTGCGCCATGTGCTGGCCTGGCTGGCCGAGCGTGGCCAACGGCCGCGACGCCTGTTGTTCGTGTCAAGCAGTAGCGTGTATGCGCAGAAGGACGGCGAATGGGTTGAGGAAGGGTCGGCGACCGAGCCCGAGGGGTATTCCGGGCGGGTGATGCTGGAGGCGGAGCGGTTGGCCCTTGGCAGTGGCATCCCCGCGAGTGTGGTGCGCCTCACTGGCATTTACGGGCCCGGCCGCGAGTGGCTGCTGAGCCAGGTACGCCAAGGCTATCGGGTGGCTGAGCAGCCGCCGCTGTATGGCAACCGTATTCATGCTGAGGATGCTGCCAGCTTGCTGGCGTTTCTGCTGCAGGCCGATGCTGATGGCAAGGCGTTGGACGACTGTTACCTCGGCGTTGACGATGATCCGGCACCGTTGGCCGATGTGGTGACCTGGTTGCGGGCCTACCTGGGGGTTACCGAGTGGTCAGATGAACAGCGCGTGCGGCGTACCGGCAGCAAGCGCTGCAGCAATGCACGGGTGAAGGCGTTGGGCTGGGCGCCGGTGTATCCGAGTTACAAGGAAGGCTACGCAGCTATCCTGGCGGCAAAAGCCTGACCACACCCTTGACCCGACTTCTGTAGGCGCGGCCTTGCGTCGCGATTGGGCTGCAACGCAGCCCCGGCCATCCATGCGGCGACGCTGATGCCCTGGTGCCGCGTGGCGGCCCTGTCGAGGAACAAGGCCGCTGCTGCAGGCTTCAGTTTTTTTCCAGCAACCACTGGCGCTTGCCCGCTGCCAGTTGGGGCATTTCATCAGCCTGGGCACGGTTTACGGCCTGGAAGATCTCCAGCTTGTCGCCGTCACGCTTGATGATGAAAGGCGCACCCCGTTGGTTGCGCTCCAGCCACAGGCTGTCGTTGCTACCGCCCATGGTGGCGCAGTCGCCGGCCAGGCACAGGGCGAAACGGTCTGGCCCAGGCAGGCCAGTGACGTTGCCGGTATCGCTGAAGCGTACCTTCCCGCCTTGGCCCTGGCCTTCGAGAATGGTCCATTCACCGCCCAGATACGCTTGGTACAGGGCTTTTTCAAAGCTGCTGCCCAGCGGGGCGTTGGCGGTGGCAGGGGCTTGTACGCGGACAAAAGCCTGCTTTGCGCCGCTCTGGTCTGTGGTCAGCAGCTCGTCACCGTCCAGCGCAAGCTGCTCGGTCTGGCCGCCGCCAAAGCTGGCCTGCAATTGCTTGTCGAGCGTGACCAGCTGGCCGTCCGCCGCTTCGAAGCCATTGCTGTAGCTTGCCTGTTGGTTGGCGACGTCGAGCTTCCACTCGAATACCGGACCATTTTCATTGAGGGCCTGGCGCAGGCTGTCGCCCTTGACCGCGGCCTTGATCGCAGCCTGGTTGATCCAGGTGCCGTTGAAATCTTCGGGTTTGTGGCTGGCGCAGCCGCTCAGGAGCAGGGCTGCCAGCGCGAGGGGCAGTGCGTGACGCATGTCGGGAAACCTTGCGCAGGAGAGGGGCGACGGGCAGGGTGCCCGTCGCCCAAGGCATCATTCGATGACCAGGATGGCGTCCATTTCGACCTGGGCGCCTTTTGGCAGCGCAGCAACGCCAATCGCGGCGCGCGCTGGGTAAGGCTGTTCGAAGTAACGGCCCATCACCTCGTTGACCTTGGCGAAGTGGCTCAGGTCAGTCAGGAAGATGTTCAGCTTGACGATGTCCTTGAACGAACCGCCAGCAGCCTCAGCCACGGCCTTGAGGTTCTCGAATACCTGCACGGTCTGGGCTTCGAAGCCTTCGACCAGCTCCATGGTCTTCGGGTCCAGCGGGATCTGGCCGGACATGTACACGGTATTGCCGGCCTTGATCGCCTGCGAGTAGGTACCGATAGCGGCGGGGGCCTTGGCGCTGTTGATGACGGTCTTGCTCATGATGACTCCTTGCGGTTGGCGGACTACGTACGCATGCGGGTGATGCGGACCACACCGGTCAAGGTACGCAGCTTCTTGATCACACGGGCCAGGTGCACGCGATCGTGTACGCTGACCACCAGTTGGACCACGCTGATACGGCCGTCGCGCTCGTCCATGCTGATTTTCTCGATATTGCCGTCGGCCGCGTTGACGCTGCTGGCAAGCAGGGCAATCAGGCCGCGCTGGTGCTCCAGTTCGACCCGCAGCTCGACATTGAACTCGCCCGTGATGTCCTTGGCCCAGGAAAGCTGCACGCATTTTTCCGGGTTGTGGCGGATTTCACTGATGTTGCGGCAGTTCTCCAGGTGCACGACCATGCCCTTGCCTGCCGACAGGTGGCCGACGATCGGGTCGCCCGGGATGGGTGTACAGCACTTGGCATAACTCAGTACCAGCCCCTCGGTACCGCGGATCGCCAGCGGCCCTTCCGGTGCGGGCAACTGTTCGCCTTCGGCTGACAGCAGGCGGCGCGCAACTACATACGCCATGCGGTTGCCCAGGCCGATATCTTCGAGCAGGTCTTCGATCAGTTCCAGGCGGTACTCCGCCAGGATCGCCTGGATACGTTCCTGAGGGATCTTTTCCAGGCTGCTTTCGAAGCCGGTTAGCACCTTGTTCAGCAGGCGTTCGCCCAGGCTGATGGATTCGGACCGGCGCTGCTGCTTGAGCGCGTGGCGGATGTGCGTGCGCGCCTTGCCGGTAACCACGAAGTTGAGCCAGGCCGGGTTTGGCCGGGCGCCCGGGGCGCTGACGATTTCCACCGTGGACCCGCTCTGCAGCGGTTCGGACAACGGCGCCAGGCGGCGATTGATACGGCAGGCGATGCAACTGTTGCCGACGTCGGTGTGTACCGCGTAAGCGAAGTCGACGGCCGTCGAGCCCTTGGGCAGCTCCATGATGCGGCCCTTGGGCGTGAACACGTAGACCTCGTCCGGGAACAGGTCGATCTTCACGCTTTCGATGAACTCCAGCGAGTTGCCAGCACGCTGCTGCAGCTCGAGGATGCCTTTGACCCACTGGCGAGCACGGGCGTGGCTGCCCTTGGGTTGCTCGTCGTCGTTGGACTTGTATAGCCAATGCGCCGCGATGCCGTTGTTGGCCATCTCTTCCATCTCGCGGGTGCGGATCTGGATTTCGATGGGCACGCCATGCATACCGAACAGCGTGGTGTGCAACGACTGGTAACCGTTGGCCTTGGGGATCGCGATGTAGTCCTTGAAGCGGCCGGGCAGCGGCTTGTACAGGTTATGCACGGCGCCGAGCACACGGTAGCAGGTATCGACTTTGTCAACGATGACGCGGAAGGCGTACACGTCCATGATCTCGTTGAAGGCGCGGCGCTTGCCGCGCATCTTCTTGTAGATGCCATAGAGGTGCTTCTGCCGGCCGCTGATTTCGCCTTCGATGCCATCGGCAGCCAGGCAGTTGGCCAGCGAGTGCTCGATCTTGGCGACGATTTCCTTGCGGTTGCCACGAGCGCTTTTCACCGCACGGTGAATCAGCGACGAGCGCATGGGGTGCATGGCCTTGAAGCCGAGGTCTTCGAACTCCACGCGCACCGTATGCATGCCCAGGCGGTTGGCGATGGGGGCGTAGATTTCGAGGGTTTCCTTGGCGATGCGCCGGCGCTTTTCACCGGACAGCACTTCAAGGGTGCGCATGTTGTGCAGGCGGTCAGCCAGCTTGACCAGGATCACGCGGATATCGCGCGCCATGGCCATGGCCATTTTCTGAAAGTTTTCAGCCTGCGCCTCGGCCTTGGTTTCGAAGTTCATCTGGGTCAGCTTGCTGACCCCGTCAACCAGTTCGGCCACGGTCTCGCCAAATTGCTGGCTGAGGGCTTCCTTGGCGATACCGGTGTCTTCGATCACATCGTGCAACATGGCCGCCATCAGGCTTTGATGATCCATGTGCATATCGGCGAGGATGCTGGCCACAGCCAGCGGGTGGGTCACGTAGGGCTCGCCGCTGCGGCGGCGCTGCCCGTCGTGGGCCTGTTCGGCGTAGAAGTAGGCGCGCCGGACCAGGTTGACCTGTTCAGGGCCAAGATAGGTCGACAGCCGTTCGGCCAAGGCTTCTATACCCGGCATGGGTTTACCTCCTGCCGAGGAAGAGGGCCTTGCGCCGTGCGACGTCGACCTGGCATCAATCAGACAGCCTCGTTGTTCTCGTCCTCGAACGCGGCGAACACCGGATCCTCGGTGACGATCTCTTCAGCGGCGATGAATTCGTTGGTGACGATGCCTTCGGCGATTTCACGCAGGGCAACGACGGTAGGCTTGTCGTTTTCCCACGCTACGCGTGGTTCCTTGCCGCCGGTCGCCAGCTGGCGAGCGCGCTTGGTCGAGAGCATGACCAGCTCAAAGCGGTTATCCACGTGTTCCAGGCAGTCTTCAACAGTTACGCGGGCCATGGTCTTCCTCAGTAGCAAATGCGGTGGGCGTGCAGCCCAATAGTGGGCAGGCGGACTCGATAGTATAAAAATTCACCAGCCAATAGGGAAGCGCTGTTTTGCCGAGCAGCGTCATCCCCAAGCCTGCCGCCGCACCCTGTAGGCGCGGTTTTAGCCGCGAAAGGGCCGAAACAGACACACTCGACGCATGAGCCTGACGATAACCTCAGAGCATCGCGCCGCGCAACCTCGGGGTCAGCTCTTCGAACAAGGTCTGCACCGAGCGCAGTGCCCGGCAGTCCGGGCGCGTCAGCAGCCACAGCTGAGTGTCGCAGCCGGCCAGTGGCCCGCTGAGCGCATCGACGCCGGGCAGTGCGTGCACCATGTAGTCCGGCAGCGCTGCCACGCCCAACCCGGTGGTCACCAACTGGGCGATGGTCGACATGCTGCTGCACTGGTAGCGCGGGCTCAACCCAGGGTGCTGCTGGTTGCGCCAGACCACCGTGGGGTGGTCTTGCATGGAGTCGTCAGGGGCGATCCACGGGGTGCTGGCAGGCGATTCGGCCAGCCGCTCGCGCCACTGCGGCTGGCCGCAGATGACATAGGACGTCGAGCCCAGGTTGCGGCCTACCAGGTGTTCCGGCGGTGTATTGGTCAGGCGCAGGGCAATGTCGGCGTCGCGCCGGCTGAGGTTGGCGAAGGTGTTGGAGGTGCCCATTTCCAGCGACAGCGCCGGGTAGTTGGGCATGAACTCGGCCAGCGCCGGCAGCAGCAGGCTGTGCATGACCGCCTCGGTACAGGTCAGGCGCACCGTGCCGCTGACCACCTGTTCGCCACTGGTCATGGCAATGCGCGCGGCCTCAAGCGCCTGCTCGGCACGCTCGGCCTGCTCGGCCAGGGCCTGGGCAGTATCGGTTGGCAGGTAGCCTTTGCGGCTTTTCACGAACAGCGCAGTACCGAGGGCCGATTCCAGCCGGCGGATCGAGCGGAAGACCGTCGATACGTCAACTTTGAGTAACTCGGCGGCCTTCGCCAGCGAGCGGCCCCGCTCCAGTGCCAAGACCAGAGTGAGGTCGGCGTGGGTAATCTGATATTGCATTGGTGCACGCTCTGCTTGCCGAATTGCCAATGTCTGTTGCGTCAGGGCCATTTTATAGTGAAACCGCCCCCCGGAATCAATGCGCCCGGTCGGGTCAACAATCCCCACGATGGGAAGTGAAAAGAACAACAGCTGCAACCATCGTCGCCCGTGAGGCGCCAGCCGTACCCCCCACATCGCCGCAGCAAATCAAAGGATGTACAGCCATGACGTCGGTCACCCCGTGCGCCAGTTCTTCCAGCGAGATGAAAGACTTCCTCCAGGCCCATCCGGATACGCAGTACGTCGACCTGCTGATCTCCGACATGAACGGCGTGGTACGCGGCAAGCGCATCGAGCGAGCCAGCCTGCACAAGGTGTACGAAAAGGGCATCAACCTGCCGGCGTCGCTGTTCGCCCTGGACATCAACGGCTCCACCGTGGAAAGCACCGGCCTTGGCCTGGACATCGGCGATGCCGACCGTATCTGCTTCCCGATCCCTGGCACGTTATCGGATGAGCCGTGGCAGAAGCGCCCCACAGCCCAGTTGCTGATGACCATGCACGAACTGGATGGCCAGCCGTTCTTCGCCGACCCGCGGGAAGTGCTGCGCCAGGTGGTCAGCAAGTTCGACGACCTGGGCCTGACTATCTGCGCCGCCTTCGAGCTTGAGTTCTACCTGATCGACCAGGACAACCTCAACGGCCGCCCGCAACCGCCGCGCTCGCCGATTTCCGGCAAGCGCCCGCAATCGACCCAGGTGTACCTGATCGACGACCTCGACGAATACGCCGACTGCCTGCAGGACATGCTCGAAGCCGCCAAGGAGCAGGGCCTGCCGGCGGATGCCATCGTCAAGGAAAGTGCCCCGGCGCAGTTCGAGGTCAACCTGCACCACGTTGCCGACCCGCTGAAAGCCTGCGACTACGCGATCCTGCTGAAACGGCTGATCAAGAACGTGGCCTACGACCATGAAATGGACACTACCTTCATGGCCAAGCCCTACCCAGGCCAGGCAGGTAACGGCCTGCACGTGCACATCTCGCTGCTGGACAAGAAAACCGGCAAGAACATCTTCGCCAGTGACGACCCGCTGCAGAGCGATGCGTTGCGCCACGCCATCGGTGGCGTGCTGGAGACGATGCCGGCGTCGATGGCCTTCCTGTGCCCGAACATCAACTCCTACCGCCGCTTCGGCGCACAGTTCTACGTGCCCAATGCGCCGAGCTGGGGCCTGGACAACCGTACGGTAGCCGTCCGCGTGCCCACCGACAGCAGCGACAACGTGCGCCTTGAGCACCGCGTGGCCGGCGCCGACGCCAACCCGTACCTGATGCTGGCGGCCATCCTGGCCGGCGTGCATCACGGCCTCACCAACCAGGTCGAACCCCAGGCGCCGATCGAAGGCAACTCCTACGAGCAACTCGAACAGAGCCTGCCGAACAACCTGCGCGATGCCTTGCGTGCGTTGGACGACAGTGAGGTGCTCAACCAATACATCAGCCCGGACTACATCGATATTTTCGTGGCCTGCAAGGAAAGCGAACTGGCCGAGTTCGAAGTGTCGATTTCCGACCTCGAGTACAACTGGTACCTGCACACGGTGTAAGCCCATGAGCACAACTGCGGTCCCCTTGATCGGTGTCAGCGCCTGCCGCCAGCAGGTGGGGAAGAACTCGTCGCACACGGTTGGCGACAAGTATGTCGAGGCGGCCGCGTTTGCCGGCCTTCCGCTGATTCTGCCGGCCCGGGACGGTGGCAGCGACACGCAAGCGTTGCTGGCCTGCCTGCACGGCATTGTTTTCACGGGCTCGCCTTCAAATATCGAACCGCATCATTACAATGGCGCCCCCAGTGCCGCGGGCACCCGGCATGACCTGGCGCGTGACCGGCTGACCTTGCCGCTGCTGCAGGCGGCGATCGCCGCCGGTGTGCCGGTGTTGTGCATTTGCCGTGGTTATCAGGAACTGAACGTGGCCCTGGGGGGCAGCCTGCACCAGCGTGTGCAAGAGCTGCCTGGCTACCTGGACCATCGCGAGCCCGAAGACGCGCCCCTGGAGGTGCAGTACGGCCTTCGGCACCCGGTGTTCGTAGAGCCTGGTGGCTTGTTCGAGCGCCTGGGGCTGGCAGCGCAGTTCGAGGTCAACTCGCTGCACAGCCAGGGCATCGAGCGCCTGGCTTCGTGCCTGCGGGTCGAAGCGCGGGCCCCGGACGGCCTCATCGAAGCGGTGTCCATGCCCGGTGCGCCGGGCTTCGTCCTCGGCGTGCAGTGGCACCCAGAGTGGCGGTTCAGCGAAAACCCGGTCTCGCTGCGCCTGTTTCAGGCGTTTCGCGAGGCCTGCGTTGCCTATGCAGCACGGGAGGGCGCACGGCTGACGCGCCCCTGACAGCAAGCTTTCAATGAGTGAAAGCGGGCCTTGTGCGCAAGGCCTGTAAGAACAATTCCAAAACTTACGGCAAATACTCATGAGCAATTACACAGAAGCCGCCCGCCCACCCGACGTGGCGGCCGAAGCGGGCAACCATCAGCGCAGCAAAGGCCTGGCCAAGGGCCGCCTGGGCTTGCTGGCCAGCGTGGTACTGGGCATCTCTACCATCGCCCCGGTGTATACCCTCACCGGTGCACTGGGCCCTACCGTGCGTGAGGTAGGGGCACACCTGCCAGCCGTGTTCATCGTCGGCTTCCTGCCAATGCTCCTGGTAGCCCTGGGCTACCGTGAACTGAACTCGGCAGAGCCGGATAGCGGCACCTCCTTTACCTGGTCGGCGCGCGCCTTCGGGCCGATGATCGGCTGGATCGGGGGGTGGGGGCTGGTGGTTGCCACCACCATCGTGCTGTCCAACCTGGCGGGGGTGGCGGTTGACTTCTTCTACCTGTTCCTCGGCCAGATCACCGGCAGGCACGCGCTGGCGGGGCTGGCCGACAACCTGTTGATCAACATCGTCACCTGTTGTGTGTTCATCGCCCTGGCGGTGTGGATCTGCTGCCGGGGCATGGCCACCACGATGACCGTGCAGTATGGCTTGGTGGCCCTGCAACTGCTGGTATTGGTCGGCTTCGCTTTCGCCGCGTTCGGCGGCACCACCGCGCCACCGCCGATGGCGTTTGACCTGGCCTGGTTCAATCCATTTGGCGTGGAATCGTTCTCGGCCTTTGCCGCGGGCTTGTCGCTGTCGATCTTCATCTTCTGGGGTTGGGATACCTGCCTGACCGTCAGCGAAGAGTCGGTTGGCAGTGAAGAGGTGCCGGGCAAGGCTGCCACCCTGACCGTCATGCTGATCCTCGGCCTGTACCTGTTCACCGCCATTGCCACCCTGCAGTTCGCCGGCATTAGCGAAACGGGCCTGGGGCTCAACAACCCGCGCATCCAGGAGAACGTGTTTGCCCACCTGGCCGGCCCGGTGATGGGGCCGCTGGCGATCCTGATGTCCATTGCCGTGCTGGCCAGTACCGCAGCCTCGTTGCAATCGACCTTCGTGGCGCCGGCGCGCACGCTGCTGGCCATGGGTTATTACGGCGCAGTGCCGCCGAAGTTCGCCAGTGTTTGCCCACGCTCGCAGACCCCACGCTACGCCACCATTTGCGCAGGCGTGGCAGCGGGCCTGTTCTACGTGACCATGCGCACGCTGAGCGAGAACGTGTTGGCCGATACCATCACTGCGCTGGGCATGATGATCTGTTTCTACTATTCGCTGACGGCGTTTGCCTGCGTCTGGTATTTCCGCGGCAGCCTGTTCAGCAGCGTGCGCCACTTCTTCATGCGCGGCATGTGCCCGCTGGTGGGTGGGGTGATTCTGTCGGTGATCTTCGCGCGTACCGCCATCGACAGCGCGTCGCCGGACTTCGGCAGCGGCTCGCATGTCGGCGGGGTGGGGCTGGTGTTCGTGATTGCCGCGATCATCTCGGTGCTGGGCATCGGGCTGATGATGCTGTCACGCCTGCGTGCGCCGGCGTATTTCCTGGGGGCTACCCTGCGTCAGCAGGCCACCTTGCCTTTGCAGGAATAAAGCAAGGGGCCGCGATGCGGCCCAATCGCCGGCAAGCCAGCTCCCACATGATCTCCACAGTTTTCAGCTAGTGTGAGGCACCTGTGGGAGCTGGCTTGCCGGCGATTGGGCTGCAAAGCAGCCCCGTGCGGTCTCTCAGGAGAGCAATTCTTTTAGCAGCCCACTGTTGCGTTGCTGTTGCTTGCTCAACACCAGGCGGTTGGCGCGGAACACTGCTTTCAAGTCTTCCAGCGCTGCATTGAAATCATCATTGATGATCACATAGTCGTACTCGTCGTAGTGCACCATCTCGCTGACCGCTTCCTTCATGCGCCCATCGATGATCTCTTCGCTGTCCTGCCCGCGCCCGTCCAGGCGCTGGCGCAGCGCCTGCTGGCTTGGCGGCAGGATGAATACCGACAACGCATCGGGCATCACCCGGCGAACCTGCTGGGCGCCTTGCCAGTCGATTTCCAGAATCAGGTCAAAGCCTTTGTCCAGGGTTTGCTGGAGGGCGCTGCGCGAAGTGCCGTAGAAGTTGCCGAACACTTCGGCATGCTCCAGGAAGTCACCCTGCGCGATCAGCGCCTTGAATTCCTCGTGCACGACGAAGTGGTAGTTCACCCCGTGCTGCTCGCCCGGGCGCATGGCACGGGTGGTGTGCGAGACCGAGACGCGGATCTGCTGGTCTTCCTTGATCAGGGCGTTGACCAGGCTGGTCTTGCCGGCGCCGGAAGGGGCCGAGACGATGTAGAGGGTGCCGCTGTTGTGGTTCATGGTTGGGGTGGCCTTACTCGATGTTCTGTACTTGTTCACGCATCTGTTCGATCAATACCTTCAGGTTGACCGCCGCCTGCGTGCTGCGTGGGTCGAAGGCCTTGGAGCCAAGGGTGTTGGCCTCGCGGTTGAGCTCCTGCATCAGGAAGTCCAGGCGCCGGCCTGCGGCGCCGCCCCCCTTGAGCACACGGCGTACTTCGGTAACGTGCGTGCTGAGGCGGTCGAGCTCCTCGGCCACGTCGCTTTTCTGGGCCAGCAGCACCATTTCCTGCTCGAGGCGCTGTGGGTCGAGCTCGGCCAGCATGTCGCCGAAGCGGTCGAGGATTTTCTGCCGCTGCGCCGCGAGCATCTGCGGCACCAGTGCGCGCAGCGTCGTGACTTCACCGGCCATGCTGTCCAGGCGCTCGTTTATCAGGCGCGCCAGTTCCTGGCCTTCGCGCTGGCGCCCGGCCTTGAGTTCGGCCAGGGCTTCGTCGAACAGTGCCATGGCTTCGGCGTTGAGTGCCTGCGGGTCACTGGTGTCGGCTACCAACACGCCGGGCCACGACAGCACTTCCAGCGGATTGAGCGGGGCTGGCTGCCTGATCAGCCCGGCCACTTCTTCAGCGGCGGCGACCAGTTGTGCGGCGCGCTCGCGGTCGATCTTCAGCGGCTTGCCGTTGCTGTCTTCATTCAGGCGCAAGGTGCATTCCACCTTGCCGCGTGACAGCCCTTGGCGCAGGCCTTCACGCACGCCGCCTTCGAGGTCGCGCAGGGCCTCGGGCAGGCGCAGGTGCGGCTCCAGGTAACGGTGATTGACCGAACGCAGCTCCCAGACCAGGGTGCCTTGGCTGCCGGCGCGCTCGACACGCGCAAAAGCGGTCATGCTATGCACCATGGGGAGTACCTCGCTTGGATAAGTGAACGGCGCAGGATTGTAGCGCAGTGGGGGCGTGGCGCCCAATCGGCCTATGTTACCGGTAGGTGGTGGTCGGGGTAGGAAAAGGCGACGGGCCGTCTGCGCGCGACAATAGGCATGTCCTCACCGGGCTTGCGGCTCTATAATGCTCGCCAGATTCAAAGTCCCAGTACAGGTATCCCAGATGAAACGTCCAAGTGGTCGCGCCGCCGATCAGCTCCGCTCGATCCGCATCACCCGCAACTACACCAAGCACGCCGAAGGGTCGGTACTGGTCGAGTTCGGTGACACCAAGGTCATCTGCACGGTCAGCGTGGAAAACGGTGTGCCGCGCTTCCTCAAAGGCCAGGGCCAGGGTTGGCTGACCGCCGAGTACGGCATGTTGCCGCGTTCCACCGGTGAGCGTAACCAGCGTGAAGCCAGCCGCGGCAAACAGGGTGGCCGCACCCTGGAAATCCAGCGCCTTATCGGGCGCTCTCTGCGTGCCGCACTGGACATGAGCAAGCTGGGCGACATCACCCTGTACGTCGACTGCGACGTGATCCAGGCCGATGGCGGTACCCGTACCGCGTCCATCACCGGTGCCATGGTTGCCCTGTGCGACGCCCTGGCAGTAATCAAGAAGCGCGGTGGCCTCAAGGGCGGTAATCCGCTCAAGCACATGATTGCTGCCGTTTCGGTCGGCATGTACCAGGGCGAAGCGGTGCTCGACCTGGACTACCTGGAAGATTCCGCTGCCGAAACCGACCTGAACGTGGTCATGACCAGCGCGGGCGGTTTCATCGAAGTGCAGGGCACTGCCGAAGGCGCGCCGTTCCAGCCGGAAGACTTCAACGCCATGCTCGCCCTGGCGCAGAAAGGCATGAACGAGATCTTCGAGCTGCAGCAGGCGGCGCTGGCCGATTGAGACCAGCCGGAGAGGTGCAGATGTTCTGCCACCTCTCCGCGCTGCTGGGCCCGCTGATCTGGCGGCCGATCAAATAGATTTTCTGTGGCCCCGTTCGCGGGCACGCCCGCTCCCACAGCGATCGCGGCGCTTTCACTGGTAGCGCCGTACCTGTGGGAGCGGGCGTGCCCGCGAACGGGGCTGCAAAGCAGCCCCAATGGCTTTAGATGGTCAGCGTCCAGTCATAGTCGACAATCAGCGGCGCATGCTGCGAGAAGCGCGGCTGGCGCGGCAGGCGGGCGTTGCGCACGAAGCGGCGCAGACCCGGGGTGAGGATCTGGTAGTCGAACCGGTAGCCCAGGTTGAGCATCTCGGCCTGCTCGTTGTCCGGCCACCAGCTGTACTGGTCGCCTTCACGGCTGACTTCGCGCAGGGCGTCGACGTAACCCATCTCGCCCGTGATCGCATCCATCCACGCGCGTTCCGGCGCCAGGAAGCCAGGTGACTGCTGGCTGTCGCGCCAGTTCTTGATGTCGAGCTTCTGCTGCGCCACGTAGAACGAGCCGCAATAAATGTACTCGCGGCGCTTGCGGCGCTGCTTGTCCAGGTACTTGGCGAAGTCGTCCATCAACTTGAATTTCTGGTTCAAGTCCTCGTCGCCGTTCATGCCCGAAGGCAGTAGCAGGCTGGCAATACTGACTTTGTCGAAATCTGCTTGCAGGTAACGCCCGTAGCGGTCGGCTGTCTCGAAGCCCAGGCCGGTGATGACTGCCTTGGGCTGCATGCGCGAATAAAGGGCCACACCACCTTGGGCTGGCACCTCCGCGTCGCAGGCATAAAGGAAATAGCCATCGAGCTGGAAAGCTGGGTCATCGAGTTCAAAGGCCGAGGCGCGGGTATCCTGAAGGCAGATGACGTCGGCATTCTGGGCTTGAAGCCAGCTGAGCAAACCACGCTCGGCCGCAGCCTGAATGCCATTAACGTTCACACTGATGATCCGCATAAATGGCCCCATAAATCTCGTGCGTGTATGATACCCGAGCTCAACCCATTTAGCTAAATCCGTGGTGTCCGGGACTATTCATGCAGCCGTATCAGCGCGACTTTATCCGTTTTGCCATCGATCGCGGGGTACTGCGTTTCGGTGAATTCACCCTGAAATCGGGGCGTACCAGCCCGTATTTCTTCAATGCAGGCCTGTTCAACACCGGTTCTGCCCTGGCTGAACTGGGCCGCTGCTATGCCGCCGCCATCGTCGACAGCAAGATCCCGTTCGATGTGCTGTTCGGTCCTGCCTACAAAGGCATTCCGCTGGCGGCGACCACCGCCGTGGCGCTGGCTGACCAGCACCAGCGCGATGTGCCATGGTGCTTCAACCGCAAGGAAGCCAAAGACCACGGCGAAGGCGGCAGCCTGGTTGGCGCACCGCTGGCCGGTGATGTGCTGATCATCGACGATGTGATCACCGCCGGCACAGCCATCCGTGAGGTCATGCAGATCATCAATGCCCAGCAGGCCAAGGCCGCCGGCGTGCTGATCGCGCTGAACCGCGAAGAACGTGGCAATGGCGAGCTGTCGGCTATCCAGGAAGTGGAGCGTGACTTCGGCATTCCGGTGGTCAGCATCGTTTCGCTGACCCAGGTGCTGGAGTTCCTGGCTGACGACCCACAGCTCAAGCAGCACCTGCCGGCTGTCGAGGCTTACCGGGCGCAGTACGGGATCTGATCCTGGCCTGGAAATGAAAAAGGCGACCTTCTTGTTAAGGTCGCCTTTTTTTGTGCCGCCTGTTTTGGCCTATTCGCGGGCACGCCCGCTCCCACAGCTACTCCACAGGTTCCAGGATTTGTGTAGTCCCTGTGGGAGCGGGCGTGCCCGCGAAGGGGCCGGTACAGACTAACCGAACACTCAGCGCGGCTTGCGGTTGGTGATCAGGGTGCCCACGCCGCTGTCGGTGAAGATCTCCAGCAGCACCGCATTCGGCACGCGGCCGTCGATGATGTGCGAGCTGTTCACGCCGCCCTGTACTGCATCCAGCGCGCACTTGATCTTCGGCAGCATGCCGCCGTAGATGGTGCCATCGGCGATCAGTTCGTTGACCTGCTCGGTGGTCAGGCCGGTCAGGACCTGGCCCTGTTTGTCCATCAGACCCGCGATGTTGGTCAGCAGCATCAGCTTCTCGGCCTTCAGCGCTTCGGCCACCTTGCCGGCCACGAGGTCGGCGTTGATGTTGTAGGACTCACCGTTTACACCCACGCCGATTGGCGCGATGACCGGGATGAAGTCGCCCTTGACCAACATGTTCAACAGGTCGGTATTCACGCTCACCACTTCGCCCACGTGACCGATGTCGATGATTTCCGGGGTGGTCATCTCGGGGGTCTGGCGGCTGACGGTCAGCTTGCGCGCGCGGATCAGCTCCGCATCCTTGCCGGTCAGGCCGATGGCGCTACCGCCATGGCGGTTGATCAGGTTGACGATGTCCTTGTTGACCTGGCCGCCCAGCACCATTTCCACCACGTCCATGGTCGCCGAGTCGGTCACACGCATGCCGTCGATGAAGTGGCTTTCGATCGACAGGCGCTTGAGCAGGTCGCCGATTTGCGGGCCACCCCCGTGGACAACCACCGGGTTGATGCCCACCGCCTTCATCAGCACGATGTCACGGGCGAAGCCGGTCTTGAGCTCCTCGCTCTCCATCGCGTTGCCGCCGTACTTGATCACCAGGGTCTTGCCGACAAAGCGGCGGATGTAGGGCAGCGCTTCGGACAAAACCTCGGCTACATGGGAAGCGGCATCGCGATCGAGGGTCATGCAGGGCTCCTGTGAGGAACAGATAATCGGTCAGAACGGCAGTTGCAGCTCAGGATCAACCCGCAGCAACTGGGTACGGAAAACATCCTTGATACGTTGCAATTCGGCGTCACTGTCGGCCTCGAAGCGCAGTACCAGCACCGGTGTGGTGTTGGAGGCGCGAACCAGGCCCCAGCCATGGGCATAGTCGACCCGCACGCCATCGATGGTGGTCAGGTTGGCTTCGCCCCAGTCGGCGTCGCGTTGCAGTGCATCAATGATGCTGAATTTACCCTCGTCGGTCACATCAATATTGATTTCCGGCGTGGAAATATCGTTCGGGAAGGCGGCAAACAGGTTTTCGGCGCTCTGTTCGGCCTTGCTGAGGATCTCGAGCAGGCGCGCGGCACTGTAGATACCGTCGTCGAAACCGTACCAGCGTTCCTTGATGAAGATGTGACCACTCATCTCGCCCGCCAGCAGCGAACCGGTCTGTTTCATCTTCTTCTTGATCAACGAATGGCCGGTTTTCCACATCAGCGCCCGGCCACCGTGTTGTTCGATCAGCGGGGTCAGGCGCCGGGTGCACTTGACGTCGAAGATGATCTCGGCGCCCGGGTTGCGTGCCAGTACGTCCTGGGCGAACAGCATCAGCAGGCGGTCGGGGTAGACGATGCTGCCGGTGTTGGTCACGACGCCGACGCGGTCGCCGTCACCATCGAAGGCCAGGCCGATGTCGGCGCCGGTCTGCTTGACCTTGGCGATCAGATCTTCGAGGTTCTCCGGCTTGCCTGGGTCCGGGTGGTGGTTCGGGAAGTTGCCGTCCACCTCGCAGAATAGCGGGATCACCTCACAGCCCAGGGCTTCGATCAACTGGGGGGCAATCACACCGGCGGCGCCGTTGCCGCAGTCCACCACGACCTTGAGCCTTCTGGCCAGCTTCACGTCGCCGACGATCTGCTGGAAGTAGCGGTCGAGGATCTCGACTTTTTCCACACGCCCTGCTGCCAAGGTCAGGTCGTTGGTTTTCAGGCGGGTCAGCAGGGCCTGGATCTGTTCATTGGCCAGGGTGTCGCCGGCGATGACGATCTTGAAGCCGTTGTAGTCGGACGGGTTGTGGCTACCGGTCAGCATCACGCCCGACTTGCCGGCCAATACGTTGGCCGCGTAGTACAGGGCCGGGGTCGGTACCAGGCCGACGTCGCTGACCTGGCAACCGGCATCGACCAGGCCCTTGATCAGTTGCTCCACCAGCATTGGCCCGGACAGGCGGCCATCGCGGCCTACCGAGACTTGCGGTTCGCCCTGGGCCAGGCTTTGCGCACCGATGGCGCGGCCAATCCAGTAGGCGGTTTCGGCGTGCAAGGTCTTGCCGACCACGCCGCGAATGTCATAGGCGCGGAAAATGCTGTCTGGCAATGTGGCAGGAACCAGGTGGGCCATGTCGTTCATCTCTGGAAGCTCCATTAGTCAAAGGCTTTCTGGGCAGGCGCAAATTGAACGCTTGGACGGTGGTTTCACCAGAGAGTTCGCCATCCTTGGCCTGAACGGTCGTGTTTCGGCTCAGTGGCTGCCGGAGTGACCGAAGCCGCCAGCGCCGCGCTGGCTTTCATCGAAGGCCTCGACGATATCGAAATGCGCCTGCACGACCGGCACCAGCACCAGCTGGGCGATACGCTCGCCCACGGCGATGGTGAAAGGGGTGGTGCCGCGGTTCCAGCACGACACCATCAGCTCGCCCTGGTAGTCCGAATCGATCAGCCCGACCAGGTTGCCCAGCACGATGCCGTGCTTATGGCCCAGGCCCGAGCGCGGCAGGATGACTGCGGCCAGGCCTGGGTCGCCGATGTAGATCGACAAGCCGGTAGGAATCAGCAGGGTCTGGCCTGGTTCGAGAACGGTGTCTTGCTGGAGCAGGGCGCGCAGGTCGAGGCCAGCGGAGCCGGGGGTGGCGTAGGTCGGCAGCGGAAATTCGCTGCCCAGGCGTGGGTCGAGGATCTTGGCTTGAAGAGCGTGCATGTAACTTATTGAACCTGGTTGAGCCGTTCGGCGATGAAGGCGACCAGTTGCCGGGCGATCTTGCCCTTGCTGGTCTGCGCGAAGAGGGTTTGGTGCTGTTGGCGGTCGATCACGGTCAAGGCATTTTCTTCGCTGTTGAAGCCAATGCTGGGGTTGGCCACATCGTTGGCGACGATCAGGTCGAGGTTCTTGTCCTTGAGCTTGCGCGTGGCGTAATCGAGCAGGTGTTCGGTCTCGGCGGCAAAGCCGACGCTGAACGGGCGGTCGGCGCGGCCGGCGATGGTGGCAAGGATATCGGGATTGCGCACCATCTGCAGCAGCATGCCGTCGCCGGTCGTAGGATCTTTCTTCAGTTTTTGTGTGGCAACGACTTCCGGGCGGTAGTCCGCAACGGCTGCCGAGGCAATGAACAGGTCGCACGGCATGGCCGCCTCGCAGGCCGCGAGCATGTCCCGCGCGCTGACCACGTCGATACGGCTGACCCGGTCCGGGGTTGGCAGGTGCACCGGGCCGGTCACGAGGGTCACCCTAGCCCCCGCTTCAGCTGCTGCCTCGGCGAGGGCGAAACCCATCTTGCCGGAGCTATGATTGGTGATGTAGCGCACCGGGTCGATGTTTTCCTGGGTCGGCCCGGCGGTGATCAGCACATGCCTGCCGGTCAGGGCCTGGCGCTTGAAGCTTTCTGCCGCGCACCAGGCCAGCTCGGTGGCTTCGAGCATGCGCCCCAGGCCCACGTCACCACAGGCCTGGCTGCCGGAGGCCGGGCCGAATACCTGGATGCCACGGCTTTTGAGCAGGTCTAGGTTGGCCTGGGTCGCCGGGTCGCGCCACATGGCCTGGTTCATCGCCGGGGCCACCGCCACGGTGGCGTCGGTGGCCAGTACCAGGGTGGTCAGCAGGTCATCGGCCATGCCCTGGGCCATGCGCGCCATCAGGTCGGCGGTGGCCGGGGCGATCAAGACCAGGTCGGCCCACTTGGCCAGTTCGATGTGGCCCATGGCGGCCTCGGCAGCCGGGTCCAGCAGGTCCATGTGCACCGGGTGGCCCGACAGCGCCTGCAGGGTCAGCGGGGTGATGAATTCGGCACCCCCACGGGTCATGACGACGCGCACCTGCGCGCCGTGCTCCAGGAGACGGCGAATCAGCTCGGCGCTTTTGTAGGCGGCAATGCCGCCACCCACGCCGAGAACGATGCGCTTGCGATACAGCCGCTGCATAGGCTTGCCTTTTTCCAGTGAGAGCGGGCGGCGACGTTTGCAAATGCCTGCGGCAGAACGTCGCATGTACGAGGCGAAATAGATTAACACAGGGCCGAAATGGGCCGCAGCAAGGGCAGAGGGGCAGGGATGAATATCAGGGAGTGGCCGGCTGAAGATCGGCCAAGGGAGAAGCTGTTGCAACGGGGTGCGGCGGTGCTGTCGGACGCCGAGTTGCTGGCCGTGTTGCTCGGTTCGGGCGTGGCCGGGCGCAATGTACTGGACCTTGCACGCGGGCTGCTGGTGCGTTTTGGTGGGCTGCGGCCGTTTCTTGAGGCCGAACGCGCGGCGGTGCTGCGCGAGCCGGGCATAGGCGCTGTGAAATACGCACAGTTGCAAGCGCTGCTGGAAATCGGCCGGCGTTACCTGGATGAGCACATCGCGCGCGCAGCGGTGCTGGAAGGGCCCGAGGCGGTGCGGCGTTACCTGAAGGCCATGCTGCGTCATGAGCCCAGCGAGGTTTTCGGTTGCCTGTTTCTGGACACCAAGCACAGGCCGCTGGCGTTCGAGATTCTGTTCAGGGGCACCATCGACCGGGCCAGCGTCTACCCGCGGGAGGTGGTGCGGCGGGCATTGCTGCACAACGCGGCCGCGTTGATCCTGTGCCATAACCACCCTTCAGGCAACAGTGAGCCTAGCCAGGACGATGTGCACCTGACCTTGTCGCTCAAGCGCGGGCTGGCCTTGATCGACGTGCGGGTACTGGATCACATCATCATTGGCGACGGGGAGCCGTTGTCGATGGTTGAGCAGGGGTGGATCGTGGCTTAGGTCGTTGAGTTTTGTGCTGGCCTCTTCGCGGGCAAGCCCGCTCCCACAGGATATTCGCCGGCCTTGAAGGCGGTGGTGTCCCTGTGGGAGCGGGCGTGCCCGCGAAGAGCCCGGTGCAGGTCTACCTGGCCACCGACACCTTGCTGAAATCCAGCCGCCCGAACGGGCTGACCTGGTACCCCTCGACCTCCTGGCGCAGCAAGGTTGCCGCTGTCGGGTGCGCCAACGGCACCCACAGTGCCTGCTGCTGAATCAGGGTTTGCGCCTGCTGGTACAGCCGGCTGCGCACGCTTTGGTCGTTGGTGGTGCGCCCGGCACTGATCAGTTGGTCCAGGCGGCTGTCGCAGAACCGTGCGAAGTTGGTGCCCGATTCCACTGCCGCACAGGAGAACTGCGGGCTGAGGAAGTTATCCGGGTCGCCGTTGTCACCGGCCCAGCCCATGAACAGCAGGTCATGCTCGCCGGCCTTGGCGCGGCGGATCAGCTCACCCCATTCGATCACGCGGATCTCGGCCTTGATGCCGATCTTGGCCAGGTCGGCCTGCAGCATTTGCGCGCCAAGGCTTGGGTTGGGGTTGAGCAGGCTGCCCGATGGCCGCGTCCAGATCGTGGTGCTGAAGCCCTCCGCCAGGCCGGCCTTGGCCAGCAGGGCCTTGGCCTTTTTCAAGTTCAGAGGGTAGCCGGGCAAGTCCTTGGCGTAGCTCCAGGTATTGGGCGGGTAGGGGCCGTTGGCCGCCACCGCAGAGTCTTCGAACACCGCCTTGAGGTAAGCCTGCTTGTCGAAGGCCAGGTTGATCGCCTGGCGGACTTCCGGCTTGTCCAGTGGCGGGTGCTGGCTGTTGATGGCGACAAAGGCGGTCATGAACGCGGGCGTACTGGCCACCTTGAGCTTGTCGTCCTTTGCCGCTTCGGCAATATCCAGCGGTTTGGGCGACAAGGCGACCTGGCATTCGCCGCGCTTGAGCTTCTGCAGGCGCACGTTGGCATCGGTGGTGATGGCGAAGATCAACGGGTCCACTGCCGGCTTGCCGCCGAAGTAGTCCGGGTTGGCGCGGTAGCGCACCACAGCGTCCTTCTGGAAGCGCTGGAAGGTGAACGGCCCGGTGCCAATCGGCTGGCTGTTGAGCTTCTCTGGCGTGCCGGCCTTGAGCAGCTTGTCGGCATATTCGGCAGAGTAGATGGACGCGAAGCCCATGCTCAGGGTGGCCAGGAACGTGGCGTCGGGGTGGCTGAGGGTGAAGCGCACGGTGTTCGGGGCCGGGGCGTCGATCGCCTTGATCAGGCTACCCAGTTGCAGCGACTGGGCGTGCGGGTAGCCGCCGGGTGCAGTCTTGTGCCAGGCATGGGCCGGGTAGAGCATGCGCTGGAAGCTGAACAGCACGTCATCGGCATTCAATTCGCGGGTGGGCTTGAAGTACGGGGTGGTATGGAACTTCACGCCGTCGCGCAGGGTGAAATCGTACACCAGACCGTCGGCCGAGACCGTCCAGCTGGCCGCCAGGCTCGGCACCACTTTGCCCTGTGCCGCATCGAACTCCACCAGGCGGTTCATCAGCACGTCGGCGGTGGCATTGGTGGTGGTCAGCGAGTTGTACTGCACCACGTCGAAGCCTTCGGGGCTGGCCTCGCTGCAAACGCTCAGGGGCGCGGCCTGGGCGATGCCACCCGCGAACAGGGTGGCGGTGAACAGGGAGTTGAACAATAAGGAAAGGGCGGCGGCACGCATGGTGGCTCCTTGGCTGTCAGTGGCCCATCTGCCAGTGCAGTCTGGAAAAAGCCTACCCTAGTGTGCCTGTCGGGAAATGACCACATCCTTTTTTACAAATGTGGCGACGAGCGGTCGACGGCTGGCAGGGCCTGAAGGTATGCTGCCCCGGCTGAATCGGGCTTGCGCCAATGTGCATCAACTATTGTTGCAGCCAGGTCTTTCTGGTATAAAGCAGCGCTCTTTTCTAGGGGCTCGGCCTGTCGCATAAGCGGATCCGGTCGATAAGGCCTCCAGAATCACGGCGCCCAGGCGCCAAAGACTGAGAGATTAAGCGGCCAACCCATGCCGGGTTGGGCATGTGGTTTTAGAGGGCTGAGTCATGTCGAGAGTCTGTCAAGTTACTGGTAAGGGTCCAGTAACCGGGAACAACATTTCCCACGCAAACAACAAAACCCGTCGTCGTTTCCTGCCGAACCTGCAGCACCACCGTTTCTGGGTTGAATCCGAGAAGCGCTTCGTGCGTCTGCGCGTTTCCGCCAAAGGCATGCGTATCATCGACAAGCGCGGCATCGACGCCGTTCTGGTTGACATCCGTAAAGCTGGCGCCAAGGTTTAAGGGAGAGCATCATGCGTGAATTGATCCGTCTGGTTTCGAGTGCCGGCACCGGCCACTTCTACACCACCGACAAGAACAAGCGCACCACCCCGGACAAAATCGAGATCAAGAAATATGATCCGGTTGTTCGTAAGCACGTGGTGTACAAGGAAGCCAAGATCAAGTAATTGATCGGCCACCTGAAAAAAACCCGCATCCGTAAGGACGCGGGTTTTTTTATGCCTGCTGCAAGGTCAGTTGAATTCGAAGCCCTGAATCACCTGGTTGGCGTCGGTCCTGATCTGGATGCGGGTAGGGTCGAACTCGCGGGTGCACATGTCGGTGGGGCCGACCACGCGGGAGCGACCGGTAATGGCGCAGATGGTGTCTTTGAGCTCTGGCACGTATGTGGCGCCGACCAGGTGGGCGAGGGCTTGTTTGACGTCGTCGTTGGTCATGGTGATTTTCCTGTTGAAGGTGAATGGCCCGTTGTGGGCAGGGCCATCCTCACGCTTACCGCCCGGCCAGCTGCGCTACATAATTACTTCTGCTCGAACATGACGTAGATCTTGCGGCACGGCTCAAGCACTTCCCAGGTGCCTGTAAACCCGGCCGGGATTACGAACCGGTCGCCGGCGCGCAGGGTCTTGGCCCCGCCGTTGTCGTCGCGCAGTACCGAAACGCCCTGAACGATCTCGCAGTATTCATGCTCGGTGTAGTTCACTTTCCACTGGCCGACCTCACCCTCCCAAACGCCTGCGGCAAACTGCCCGCACGGGCTGGAGTAATGGTTGTAGACCGCCTGGTCTGGCTCACCCTTGAGGATTTTTTCAGCCGCAGGGCGGTACCGTTCGGCTTCAGTGAGCACTTGGGCGAAGTCGATGATGCTGGCGATGTTCATGGTGCGGCTCCTGTTCTTGTTAAATAAAATTAACATCAGTAGGCTTTTGGGCCTTCCGTGTCAAATATATTGATAGTTTACAGTGGCTGGTTTAGGGTATCGCTTGCCAGTGTGCGCTCGTCGCCCGGCCAGAATTCTGACAACGCCTGTGAGTCCTCAGTGCGGCGTTGCACCTAAACAAGAGGAGGAGTTTCGTATGACCACCCTGACCCGTGCGGACTGGGAACAACGCGCCCAGCAACTGAAGATCGAAGGCCGTGCCTTCATCAACGGCGAATACACCGATGCCGTATCCGGTGAAACCTTCGAGTGCCTGAGCCCGGTCGACGGACGCTTCCTGGCCAAGGTTGCCAGTTGCGACCTGGCCGATGCCAACCGTGCCGTGGAAAACGCGCGTACCACCTTCAACGCTGGCGTCTGGTCGCAGCTGGCCCCGGCCAAGCGCAAAGCCACGCTGATCCGTTTCGCCGACCTGCTGCGCCAGAACGTCGAAGAGCTGGCGCTGCTGGAAACCCTGGACATGGGCAAGCCGATTGGTGACTCCTCCAGCATCGACATCCCTGGTGCAGCCCAGGCTATTCACTGGACGGCCGAGGCCATCGACAAGGTTTACGACGAGGTCGCGCCCACCCCACACGACCAGCTTGGCCTGGTTACCCGTGAGCCAGTGGGTGTGGTCGGTGCCATCGTACCGTGGAACTTCCCGCTGCTGATGGCCTGCTGGAAGCTCGGCCCGGCATTGGCCACCGGTAACTCGGTGGTGCTCAAGCCTTCGGAAAAATCGCCGCTGACCGCCATCCGCATCGCGCAACTGGCGATCGAGGCCGGCATCCCGGCGGGCGTACTGAACGTGCTGCCAGGCTACGGCCACACCGTGGGCAAGGCGTTGGCCCTGCACATGGATGTCGACACGCTGGTGTTCACCGGCTCGACCAAGATCGCCAAGCAACTGATGGTCTACGCGGGCGAATCGAACATGAAACGAATCTGGCTGGAGGCTGGCGGCAAAAGCCCGAATATCGTCTTCGCCGATGCACCGGACCTGCAAGCGGCGGCTGCGGCTGCCGCCAGTGCCATCGCCTTCAACCAGGGGGAAGTGTGCACTGCCGGCTCGCGCCTGCTGGTCGAGCGCTCGATCAAGGACAAGTTCCTGCCCATGGTGGTCGAGGCCCTGAAAGGCTGGAAGCCCGGTAACCCGCTGGATCCAGAGACCACCGTGGGTGCGTTGGTCGATACCCAGCAAATGAATACCGTGCTGTCGTACATCGAGGCCGGGCACAAAGACGGCGCCAAGCTGCTGACCGGCGGCAAGCGCACCCTGGAGGAAACCGGTGGCACCTATGTGGAGCCGACCATCTTCGATGGCGTGACCAATGCCATGCGCATCGCCCAGGAAGAAATCTTCGGGCCGGTGCTGTCGGTGATTGCCTTCGACACCGCCGAAGAAGCCATCGCCATCGCCAACGACACTCCGTACGGCCTGGCGGCTGGTATCTGGACGGCGGACATTTCCAAGGCGCACAAGACTGCGCGGGCCGTGCGCGCCGGCAGCGTGTGGGTCAACCAGTACGACGGTGGCGACATGACCGCACCGTTCGGTGGCTTCAAGCAATCGGGCAACGGCCGTGACAAGTCGCTGCATGCGCTGGAGAAATACACCGAGCTGAAGGCGACCTGGATCAAGCTGTAATTCCAGGAGGGGCCGCTTTGCGGCCCATTCGCGGGTAAACCCGCTCCTACAGGTACTGCACCGCTTTCAAGGGTGGTGGTGTACCTGTGGGAGCGGGTTTACCCGCGAATGGGCCATGGAAAATTCTTGGCCTGGGAGGCAGCAATGCGTTGGGGGACCTACTTCGCCGTACTGGCATCAGTGCTCAGTGTCGGCCTGGCGCTGGGCGTGAGCATGCCCCTGGTATCTCTGCGTCTGGAAGCCTGGGGCTATGGCAGTTTCGCCATCGGCGTGATGGCCGCGATGCCTGCGCTGGGGGTACTGGCGGGTGCCAGTCTGGCCAGCCGCCTGGCCGGCTGGGTCGGCTTACCTGCGGCCATGCGCATCTGCCTGTGGGGTGGTGCGTTGTCCATCGGCCTGGTCGCGCTATTGCCCAGCTACCCGCTGTGGTTGCTGTTGCGGCTGATGATCGGCATGTCCTTGACCGTGGTGTTCATCCTGGGTGAGAGCTGGATCAACCAGCTGGTGGTCGAGCAATGGCGCGGCCGCCTGGTGGCGCTGTACGGTAGCAGCTACGCCTTGAGCCAGCTGGCCGGGCCGCTGGTGCTGGGCGTACTCGGTTCGTCTGACGATTTTGGTTTCTGGGCCGCCACCGGCCTGCTGCTGCTCGCGCCGCTGGTGCTGTTGGGGCGCGGCGGTGCACCGAGCACCGAAGCCTGCAGTGTCGGCTTCGGCGACCTGTTCAGGTTCTGCCGTCGCTTGCCCGTGATTGCCTGGGCCATCGCCCTGTTTGCCTCGTTCGAGGCAATGATCCTGACGTTGCTGCCGGTGTACTGCCTGCAGCAAGGTTTCACCACTGAAATCGCCTTGTTCATGGTCAGTACCGTGGTGGTCGGCGATGCTGTGCTGCAGTTGCCCATCGGCGCGCTGGCCGATCATATGTCGCGGCGTGCGTTGTTCACCGGCTGTGCGGTAACGCTATTGGTCTCCAGCCTGGCGATCCCGCTGTTGCTGCACACGCCGGTGATATGGCCGCTGTGGGTACTGTTCGGGGCCAGTGCCGGCGGCCTTTTCACCTTGTCGCTGGTGCTGATCGGTGAGCGCTACCGCGACGATGAACTGGTGCGGGCCAATGCTCACGTGGCGCAGTTGTGGGGCATTGGCTGCCTGTTGGGGCCATTGTTGGCCGGGGCAGGCAGCCAGTGGGTCAGCGGGCATGCGTTGCTGTTGCTGATGGCTGCAGGGGCTGCGGGGCTGGTGGTGTTGACCCAGAGGCGCGGGGCTTTTGAGGCTGTGTCTGCCTGATCGCTTTGCGGCCCATCGCGACACAAGGCCTTACCTCAAGAACCGCGTACCCCTGTAGGAGCGGCCTTGCGTCGCGATGGGCTGCAAAGCAGCCCCAAAATCGCCGCTACAACATTTTCTCCAGGCCAACCGCCTTGCTGACCCAGGCATTGAACCTGCGCCACATCCCGCCCGGCTCGGAGGTCAGCACATGCTGCTGTCCATTGTCCTCAGTCGCCCACACCAGTTTGCCCCCCTGCAGTTTCACCTGATAGCTCAGCGCCGGCGCCATACCCTGCTGGCTCAGCTCACGGGTGTATTCGGCCAGTTCCGGGCTGTCCACCAGCACCCCCACTTCGGTATTCCACAGGACCGAACGCGGGTCGAAGTTGAATGAACCGATGAAGGTCTTGCGCCGGTCGAACACGATCGCCTTGGTGTGCAGGCTGGAGTCCGAGCTTCCGCGGAAACTCAAGCGCCCTGCGCTGGGGTCGCCCGGCTGGCGGCGCAGCTCATAAAGCTGTACCCCATGTTCGAGCAAGGCTCGGCGATAGGGGGCGTAGCCACCGTGCACGGCCGGCACATCGGTGGCTTCCAATGAGTTGGTCAGCAGCTTTACCGAGACACCTGCGTCGGCGCGGCCGGTCAGGTACAGCAGCCCTGGCTCGCCCGGCACGAAATAAGCCGATGTCAGCATCAGTTCGCTGTGCACGTTGGCCAGGTCAGGCGCCAACTGGTGGCTCAGCAGCAACTGCGGGTCCGGCTCGTCATCGGCCAGTACCTTGCTTGGGGCATCCCACAGCGCCTGGGCATGGGCCCAGATCAGCTCGTTGCGCCACACATCCAGGCGCGGCTGCGACTGGTAGGCCATCAACCGATCGTACAAGGCCTTGCGCTGGGTCCTGGCTTCAGCCAGCGAGACTTCCAGGCGATGACGACTCGCACGCAGGTCGTCGGCATCCGGCGCATGCCACAGAAAATCGCTGATAGGTCGGCTGAGGGCGCTGTTCCAGTACTGGTCGAAACTGTGCCCCAGTTGCTCGGCGATAGGGCCGACGCTCAGCAGGTCGATGTCGGTGAAGTTGAGGTTGGGCTCGGCATCGAAATACTCGTCGCCGAGGTTACGGCCGCCGACGATAGCCATGCTGTTGTCCACCAGGAACAGCTTGTTGTGCATGCGGCGGTGCTGGCGCGACAGGTTGAACAGCCGGCCGAAGGCGCGCGTCACCCCGGTGCTGCGGCCCAGGTGCAGTGGGTTGAACACGCGGATCTGGATATTCGGGTGGGCAGCGAGGGTGCCCATGATGGTGTCCAGGCCGTCGCTGGTGGTGTCGTCGAGCAGAATGCGTACGCGCACGCCGCGGTCGGCGGCGCGCAGCAGTTCGTGCACCAGGGCGCGGGTGCTGAGGCCGTCGTGCACGATGTAGTACTGCAGGTCGATGCTGGCCTGGGCGTTGCGGATCAATTCGGCGCGGGCGCGAAATGCTTCGTTGCTGTTGGGCAGCAGGCGAAAGCCGGACTGCCCGCCATACGGTGCCGCCTGGCGCAGCACCGAGCGGCCGAAGGCCGATTCGCTGGCGGGCAGGGCCTGGCTGGTTTCGCGTGGGGTACTGACGCTGGCACAGCCGGCAAGGCCGAGCAACAGCATCAGCAGCAAAGACAAGGCGCGCTGGGGTCTCAAGGGTGGATCGTCCTGTGCGGCAAGGGCTGTGGAGGTTGGACAGTGGCGGGCGGCGCAAAGTTACGCGTCGGCGCGTTCTTCATCCAGTAGACGAAGGGCGGTTTCACCTACCTTGCGCACGGCAGCCTCGATCTGTGGCGTTGGCCGCGCAGCGAAATTCATGCGCAGGCAGTGGCGGAACTTGCCCGAGGCCGAGAAGATACTGCCCACCGCCACCTGAACACCTTGCTCCAGTAAAGCGCGGTTCAGCCGCAGCGTGTCGAAATGTTCGGGGAATTCCACCCACAGCATGAAGCCGCCCTGCGGCCGGCTGACCCGGGTACCCGCCGGGAAGTAGCGCGTTACCCAATCGCTCATCAGGTCACGGCCACGCTGGTACTGGCTGCGCATGCGCCGCATGTGGGGCTGGTAGTGCCCGCCGGCGATGAAGTCGGCAATTGCCAGTTGCGGCTGGCTGGCGCTGCTGCCGGTACTGATGTATTTCATGTGCAGCACCCGTTCCAGATAGCGCCCAGGTGCCACCCAGCCCACCCGCAGGCCGGGGGCGAGGGTTTTGGAGAACGAACTGCAGAGCAACACGCGGCCATCGTCGTCGAATGACTTGAGGGTGCGCGGGCGCGGGTAGGTGTAGGCCAGGTCGCCGTACACATCGTCTTCCAGGATCGCCACGTCATAGCGCTGGGCCAGGCTGAGCAAGGCCTTCTTGCGCGCCTCGGGCATGATGTAGCCGAGTGGGTTGTTACAGCTGGGAGTGATCTGAATGAGCTTGATCGGCCACTGCTCCAGGGCCAGCTCCAGCGCTTCCAGGCTGATGCCGGTGACCGGGTCGGTGGGGATCTCCAGCGCTTTCATGCCCAGGCCCTTGAGGGTTTGCATGGCGCCGTGGAAGCTGGGCGAGTCGACCGCAACGATGTCGCCTGGCTCGCAAACCGCGCGAATGCTGCATGACAGCGCTTCATGGCAGCCGGTGGTGATCACCAGGTCGGCCGGGCCCAGGCGGCAGCCGGAATCGAGCATCAGCCGCGCCACCTGCTCGCGCAGCGCCAGGTTGCCATGGATATTGTCGTAATACAGCCCCGGCATGTCCTGGCGCCGGCTCAACTGGGCGAGGCTGCGCAGCAAAGGCTTGAGGGTGGGGCTGTCGATATCGGGCATGCCGCGGCCGAGTTGCACCACGTCCTTGTGCGGGGTGCTGCGCACCAGCTCGAGTACCTGTTCCCATTGCGAGATGTCCACAGGGCGCTGGGCCGGGCGGCTGACTGCAGGCAGCGCTGGCAGCTGGCGGTGGTCGCTGACGAAATAGCCGGACTTGGGCCTGGGCGAGACCATGCCGCTGTCTTCGAGCATGCGGTAGGCCTGCTGCACGGTGCTCAGGCTGACCCCGTGCTCCACGCTCAGGGCGCGTACCGACGGCAGGCGCTGGCCTGGGCGATACAGGCCCTGCTCGATGCGGGCACCGAGCAGTTCGGCGAGGTTGAGGTAAAGGGTCAAGGCATACTCCTGGGCTACCTGCAGGCAGCGACCGGTACAGTTGCCTGGAAAATACAGCATTCAGTCGGCCGCCAGCCAATGCTGTATGGGAATAATAAGGCTGTTTTGGATCTGTATTGCCGGTATCGCCCTCGCGCATGCTTTTCCTACGGTATCGACTGAACGGGGAGGGTGCGGTGATGGGGGGCATGAGCGATGTGCGCTTGCAGCTGTTGGCCAAGGAACTGGAAACCGAGCAGCAGGCCAAGGTGTTCAACGCGCCGCAGGGGTTGGGGCGCTGGGGCCTGATGCTGCACCGCTGGCGTACCCGCAGGGCGCTGTTGCAATTGACCGATGCCGAGCTGCGCGATGTTGGGCTGAGCTGGGAGCAGGCGCGGCTCGAAGGCCGCAAACCCTTCTGGAAGGACTGACACGATGGTCGCTGGAGGGCCTGTTGTGCCCCAGACTTGAAACTTGCACCGAACCTGTGGGAGCAACGGTCTTGCTCAATTTCAAAAAGCTGGCGCGATCCCTGTGGGAGCGGGCTAGTCAGCTTTAGATTTTAAGCAAGACAGTTGCTGCCCCAAGGATGGGGACTTTCAGGCCAGCTCTTTGAGGCGATGCCACAGCATCCCCAGCGCCAATAGCGGCGAGCGCAGGTGCTGGCCGCCAGGGAAGGTGATATGTGGCACCTTGGCGAATAGGTCGAAGCGCCCGCTTTCCTGGCCGCTGATGGCTTCGCCCAGCAGGCGCGCGGCCAGGTGGGTGGCGTTGAGCCCATGGCCCGAGTAGGCCTGGGCGTAATACACGTTCGGCTGGCTGCCCAGCCGGCCGACCTGCGGCAGGCGGTTGGCGCCGATGCCGATCATGCCACCCCACTGGTAATCGATGCGTACGTTGGCCAACTCGGGGAACACCTTGAGCATCTTCGGCCGCATGTAGGCGGCGATGTCCTTCGGGTCTCGGCCCGAGTAGTGGCAGGCACCGCCGAACAACAGCCGGTTGTCGGCTGAGAGGCGATAGTAATCCAGGGCTACCCGTTGGTCGCACACTGCCATGTTCTGCGGCAGCAGCCTGCGGGCGCGTTCCTCGCCCAGCGGCTCGGTGGCGATGATGTAGCTGCCCGCTGGCAGCACCTTGCCGCCCAGATCGCGGTTGAGGTTGTTGTGGTAGGCGTTGCAGCACAGCACCAAGGTCTTGGCGCGCACCCGGCCTTGGGCGGTATGCACTTGCACTGATGTGCCGTAGTCGATGCGGGTAACTTCGGACTGCTCGAACAGCTTCACCCCCAGGCGCGCGGCCACGGCCGCTTCGCCCAGGGCCAGGTTGAGCGGGTGCAGGTGCCCGGAGCCCATGTCGATCAGCCCACCCACATAGCAGTCGGCGCCGACCACGCTGTGGATATCGTCCTTGCCGACCAGGCGCAGCTCGTGTGGGTAGCCGAGGCTACGCAGCTCTTCGGCGTCTTCGGCAAAGCCCAGCAGCTCGGCGGGTTTGTTGGCCAGGTCGCAGTAGCCCCAGGTCAGGTCGCAGGCAATGGCATGCCGCTCCACCCGCTCGCGCACGATCTGCACGGCCTCCAGGCCCATCAGCTTCATGCTGCGCACGCCGTCCTCGCCAATCACCGGCAGAAACTGCTCCAGACCATGGCCGACCCCGCGAATCAGCTGGCCGCCGTTGCGCCCACTGGCGCCCCAGCCGAGTTTGCGCGCTTCCAGCAGGATGACCGAGAAACCACGCTCGGCCAGCTCGATGGCGGTGTTCAGGCCCGAGTAGCCGCCGCCGATGATGCACACGTCAGCGTTGTGTTCGCCTTGCAGGTAGGCGTGGTCGGGGTGTGGCGCGCTGCTGGCGGCGTAATAGGAGGCTGCGTGCTGCGCGCTGTGGATCATTGGGTAGGTCCTGAGTTGTTATCGGCCAAAAATGGAGGATAAGCTCGGGATCAAGAAGGGGGCAACCAAACGGCCCATTCAGGGGCGTCTGGTTCTCTCAACCGGCAAGGCAAAGGCCTGCGTTGGCTCAGGCGCATCCATAGTGCCGGCACCACGAATGTCGTATAGCTGATGAGCGGTGCGGATTGCGGAAAGTATTCCGCTGTCGGTTTGTGTGGGCAGATTGTTAAGACTCATGCGTATCAGCGTGTTTGACGCATTGAGGCGGATAGTCGCTGAAAGCGCTGGGTCATTGGCTAGCGACTTTGCCTGAGTAATCTCGGCGAGTGAGTTGACCATTATCAGTTTGCCTTCACGCAGTTCCAGAACCGACTCCCTTGGCTGCGGTGTACTGCTGTATGGCCGTGATCGATTGTTGCTGTTGATGGGCGGCGCATTTTGATCGTACAGGGGGGGAGCTTCCCCCCAGCCAAAGTAGGAAGGAGGAGCTTGTTCACTGTTTGCGGCCCCAAGCGGTTGAGCTGGCACGCCGGGAGGGGTTGGTGAGTAGGGAGGCGGAGTAGCCGGTGTCCGGTGATGGCGGCGGCGCAGGACTTTTGACCTGATCCGGTTCATGAACTCTCCAGTGCACCCCGACGGGTCGGTGTAGTTGATGGGGTCGTTCAAACAATAGGCATAAGCATTGGTCCCACCTTTGAAGAACGGGCTCTGTGAGTCACCGCTAAGGAAGCGCATCAACACAGGGCTATAGCTGCGGCGACCGGCGCCGAGCGGATAGCATCCACTGGCAAGATCCAAACGTTCCCCGGTGAAGCCAATGTTTGTTGAGCAGTTAGCGAAGATATGGCCAAAAGGAGTAAAGCTGAATGGTCGACCCACACCATCCGAGTTTCCCATCAAAGGTGTTTTCCGATGATCAACAGCTTGCAGATTGGTGACTGTGGGCTTAATTTCGGCGAGGGAGAAATCTGATGCCCGGAAGATGCGTTGTGTTTCCCGAGAGCTTTTCAGCACGGTAAGCTTGAGTCCGCTGTAAAAGAACAGAATGTGGTTCTTCATCAGATGGGGCTCGCTTAGCTGAAGGGGGATGTCTCGTCAGTTTGTAGAATGATTAGGCTTACCCACAACTGCCAAAATTAGCAGGTCCACTGCTTCCATCCAGCACAAGCGTTACGCAAATATTCAGCCATGTCCTGCAACCGCCACAAGATCCACTTCCTGCGCGAACTCATCCCTGCCTTCGAGTGCGAACCCGGCTGCCACGACTGCTGCGGCCCGGTCACCACTTCGGCCGAAGAAATGGCCCGCCTGCCGCGCAAGTCCCAGGCCGAGCAGGATGCCGCCCTGGCGCGCCTGGACTGTGTGCACCTGGGCCCCAACGGCTGCACGGTGTATGAAGAACGGCCGATGATCTGCCGCTTGTTCGGCACCACCCCGCGCATGGCCTGCCCCCGTGGCCGGGGCCCTGAGCCGATGATCGACCCTGGCGCCGAGCAGCTCGTTCACCAGTTCATCGCCAGCACCCGCCAGGTGTTGGTCTAGCGTCAGTCCGGAATCGGCAGGCAGAGGCTCTCCTTCACCTCTTCCATCACGATGTAGCTCTTCGACTCGCGCACGTGCGGCAGCTTCAGCAGGATGTCGCCGAGCAGCTTGCGGTACGAGGCCATCTCGGAAATGCGCGCTTTCACCAGGTAGTCGAAGTCACCGGAAACCAGGTGGCACTCCAGCACGTGCGGCAGCTTCAGCACCGCGCGGCGGAACTCTTCGAAGGTGTCACCCGACTTGTAGTCCAGGCTGATTTCCACGAACACCAGCAGGCTACCCTTGAGGTGCTGCGGGTTCAGGCGGGCGTTGTAGCCCATGATGATGCCCTCGCGCTCAAGGCGGCGAACCCGCTCGGTGCAAGGGGTGGTGGACAGCCCGACTTTCTCGCCCAGTTCGGTGAAGGAAATACGCCCGTCATTCTGCAGGATACGCAGAATGTTGCGGTCGATCTTGTCCAGTTCACGCTTGCTCTGGTGCTGGGTTCTCATAGGGGATGCCCCTCCGTGAAAGGCGATTATGCCGAGAATTCTCGCCAATAATAGGCTTTTATATAGTGAATTGCACTGCCCTCGAATTTCTATACTGCGCCCATCCATGCCATTTCCATAAAAGTCTGCGGCGTGCCGCGTGTGAGGGATACAACGATGCGAGTTCTGGTACTTGGTAGCGGTGTGATTGGAACCGCCAGTGCCTACTACCTGGCCCGGCAAGGTTTCGAAGTGACGGTGGTCGACCGCCAGCCGGCGGTGGCCATGGAAACCAGCTTCGCCAACGCCGGCCAGATCTCGCCCGGCTATGCCTCGCCCTGGGCCGCTCCGGGTGTGCCGCTGAAGGCCATCAAATGGCTTATGGAGCGCCATGCACCCTTGGCAATCAAGCTCACCGGAGACGTTGACCAGTACCTGTGGATGGCCCAGATGCTGCGCAACTGCACCGCCAGCCGTTATGCGGTGAACAAGGAACGCATGGTGCGCCTGTCCGAGTACAGCCGCGACTGCCTCGACGAGCTGCGCGCCGAAACCGGCATCAATTACGAAAACCGCAGCCTGGGCACCACCCAGCTGTTCCGTACCCAGGCCCAGGTCGATGCTGCGGCCAAGGATATCGCCGTGCTCGAGCAGTCTGGCGTACCGTACGAATTGCTGGACCGCGATGGCATTGCCCGCGTCGAGCCGGCCCTGGCCGGGGTGAAAGACATTCTCGCTGGCGCCCTGCGCCTGCCCAACGACCAGACCGGCGACTGCCAGCTGTTCACCACCAAGCTGGCCGACATGGCGCTGAAGCTGGGCGTGGAGTTCCGCTTCGGCCAGGACATCCAGCGCCTGGACTACGCCGGCGACCGCATCAATGGCGTGTGGATCGACGGCAAGCTGGAAACCGCCGACCGCTATGTGCTGGCGCTGGGCAGCTATTCGCCACACATGCTCAAGCCGCTGGGCATCAAAGCCCCGGTCTATCCGCTGAAGGGCTACTCGCTGACCGTGCCGATCACCAATGGCGACATGGCGCCGACCTCGACCATTCTCGACGAGACCTACAAGGTCGCAATCACCCGTTTCGACAACCGTATCCGCGTTGGCGGCATGGCTGAGATCGCCGGTTTTGACCTGTCGCTCAACCCGCGTCGGCGTGAAACACTGGAGATGATCGTCAACGACCTTTATCCTCGCGGCGGTGATCTGAGCCAGGCCAGTTTCTGGACCGGTCTGCGTCCGGCCACCCCGGACGGTACACCGATTGTCGGTGCCACGGCATTGCGCAACCTGTTCCTCAATACCGGTCACGGCACCCTGGGCTGGACCATGGCGTGCGGCTCCGGGCGCCTGCTGGCAGACCTGATCGCGCGCAAGAAGCCGCAGATCAGCGCCGAGGGCCTGGACATTTCGCGGTATGGCAACAGCCGGGAAGTGGCCAAGCACGGGCATGCTGCGCCGGCTCACCAGCAGTAAGGTCGCCTGTACCGGCCTCATTGCCGGCAAGCCAGCTCCCACAGGATCTCCGCAGTTCTCAGGCCCTGTGAGAGTCCTGTGGGAGCTGGCTTGCCGGCGATGAATCCAACACCGATTTCAACCCGAACCACCATAAGGCACCCGCCATGCGTCCCGCCCGCGCCCTGATCGACCTCCAGGCCCTGCGCCACAACTACCGTCTGGCCCGTGAACTGACCGGTGCCAAAGCCCTGGCCGTGATCAAGGCCGATGCCTACGGCCATGGTGCCGTGCGCTGTGCCCTGGCCCTGGAGGCCGAAGCCGATGGCTTTGCCGTGGCGTGTATCGAAGAGGCGCTGGAACTGCGCGGTGCCGGTATCAAGGCCCCGGTGCTGCTGCTGGAAGGTTTTTTCGAAGCCAGCGAGCTGGCACTGATCGCCGAGCACGATCTGTGGTGCGTGGTGCACTCGCTGTGGCAGCTGGAGGCGATCGAGAAAGCGCAACTGCGCAAGCCGCTAAGTGTCTGGCTTAAGCTGGACAGCGGCATGCACCGTGTGGGCTTGCACCCCAAGGATTACCGCGAGGCCTACCAGCGCCTGCTGGCCAGCGGCAAGGTCGCGCGCATTGTACTGATGAGCCACTTCGCCCGTGCCGACGAACTGGATGCTGACGCCACCGCGCAGCAGATTGCCGTGTTCGAGGCCGCGCGCCAGGGCCTTGCGGCCGAGTGCAGTCTGCGCAACTCGCCCGGTGTGCTGGGCTGGCCGCAAGCGCCCAGCGACTGGGTGCGCCCAGGCCTGATGCTGTATGGCGCCACGCCCTTCGAGGTGGCGCAGGCCGAAGCCGCGCGCCTGCAGCCGGTGATGACCCTGCAGTCGCGGGTGATCAGCGTGCGTGAGCTGCCCGCCGGCCAACCGGTGGGCTACGGTGCCAAGTTCGTCAGCCCGCGGCCGACCCGTGTTGGCGTGGTGGCCATGGGGTACGCCGATGGCTACCCGCGCCAGGCGCCCAATGGCACGCCGGTGCTGGTTGCTGGCAAGCGCGCCCCGTTGATCGGCCGGGTGTCGATGGACATGCTCAGCATCGACCTCACCGATGTGCCCGACGCCACGGTGGGTAGCCCGGTCGAACTGTGGGGCAAGCAGGTACTGGCCAGTGAAGTGGCGGCACAGGCTGGCACCATTCCTTACCAGATCTTCTGCAACCTGAAACGGGTCCCCCTGGACTACGTCGGCTAATGACACGCTGATGCGGACAGGTTGAGGGCGGTGTGTTGTAAATACTGAACGGCATTGCCATGATATCGTTCACATCCACCCCCCTTTCTACCGTTTCAGGAGGCTCCAGCTTTGGACGTCGGCGAACGACTGCAAGCCATCCGCAAGCTCAAGGGCCTGTCCCAGCGCGAACTCGCCAAGCGCGCCGGGGTGACCAACAGCACCATCTCGATGATCGAGAAAAACAGCGTAAGCCCCTCCATCAGCTCGTTGCGCAAGGTGCTGAGCGGCATCCCCATGTCCATGGTCGAATTCTTTTCGGTCGAACTGGAGGCGCAGAGCCCTGCGCAAATTGTCTACAAAGCCCACGAGCTGATCGATATCTCGGACGGCGCGGTAACCATGAAGCTGGTCGGCAAGTCGCACCCCAACCGCGCCATTGCCTTCCTGACCGAGGTCTACCCGCCGGGCGCCGACACCGGTGCCGAAATGCTGACCCATGACGGTGAGGAAACCGGCATCCTGCTCGAAGGCCGCCTTGAGCTGGTGGTCGGCAACGAGATATTCATCCTCGAGGAAGGCGACAGCTACTACTTCGAAAGCACCCGCCCGCACCGCTTTCGCAACCCGTTCGACCAGCCTGCACGGCTGATCAGTGCCGCTACGCCCTCAAACTTTTGATCCAGCGCAGTGCATTGATTCGGCAATACCCCTTTCCCGTGTAGGGTCGTTTCACCGCCTTCAGGTTGCCGCTATACTTTTCAGCGCTCGCTGTTTCGTGGCCGCGGGCGTGATTAGCCACCATGAGGGTGTTCGCGTGAACCAAATCAAGAAGATGCTGGCCGTACCAGCAGCCGTATTCGCCCTCTGGGCAATGAGCGCAACCGCTGCGACCAATGACGACATTGCCAAGCGCCTGGAGCCCGTTGGCCAGGTCTGTGTGCAGGGCCAGGAGTGCAAAGGCATGGAAGTGGCGGCGACCGCGGGTGGCGGTGGTGCCAAGACCCCGGACGAGATCATTGCCAAGCATTGCAATGCCTGCCATGGCAGCGGCCTGCTCGGCGCGCCCAAGGTGGGTGATACCGCGGCCTGGAAGGAGCGAGCCGACCACCAGGGCGGCCTGGATGGCATCCTGGCCAAGGCCATTACCGGCATCAACGCCATGCCACCGAAAGGTACCTGCGCGGACTGCTCGGACGACGACCTGAAAGGGGCGATCAAGAAGAT
Source organism: Pseudomonas sp. CJQ_9 (assembly GCF_043106615.1). Classification (NCBI taxonomy): domain Bacteria; kingdom Pseudomonadati; phylum Pseudomonadota; class Gammaproteobacteria; order Pseudomonadales; family Pseudomonadaceae; genus Pseudomonas; species Pseudomonas sp. CJQ_9. The sequence continues at coordinate 143,663 of NZ_JBICMS010000095.1, forward strand.
GTCTGGGCTGTGAGCTGCAGCTGAATTTCACCAGGCCCGCCATTGATGGCGGGCTTTGTTTTTGTGGTGGCTGTGCCGGCCTCTTTGCGGCACTAGCCGCGAAAGGGCCCGCACCGGCAACCAACTCGCTTGAGCTCATGTCCAACCCCTGAACCCACGGATGTCTCAGGAGGCCCCATGCACCTCTGCTCCATCGACCAGGCTGTCGAGCAGGTCCTGGCACGCCTGCCAGCCCATATCCACATGGGCCTGCCGTTGGGCCTGGGCAAGCCCAATGCCTTCGTCAACGCCCTCTACGCCCGCGTGCGCGAACTGCCCGAACGGCGGCTGACCATCTACACCGCCCTGTCCCTGGGCCGGCCGGCACTGGGCGACGGGTTGCAGCGGCGCTTTCTGGAGCCTTTCGTCGAGCGCGTGTTCGCCGACTATGAAGAACTCACCTACCTCAGCGACCTGCGCAATGACACCTTGCCCGCCAACATCCGCGTCGAGCAGTTCTTCATGCAGCCCGGCAGCTTGCTGCACAGTGAATCGGCGCAGCAGGACTACGTCAGCAGCAATTACAGCCACGCCGCGCGGGATATCAACGCCAAGGGCCTGAACCTGATCGCCCAACTGGTGGCTGCCACGCCCGAAAAGCCCGTGCACCTGAGCCTGGCCTGCAACCCCGACATCACCCTCGACCTGCTGCCCATGGTCGCCAAACGCCGCGCTGCCGGTGAAACCATCCTCATGCTGGGGCAGGTGCACGCCGAGCTGCCTTACATGCCTGGCGATGCCGAGCTGCCGATCGACGCGTTCGACCTGTTGCTCGACGAGGCCGAACAACGCCGGCTGTTTTCCACACCGAACATGCCGGTCGGCATTCAGGACCACTGCATTGGCCTGCATGCCAGCAGCCTGGTGCGCGACGGCGGCACGCTGCAGATCGGTATTGGTGCCATGGGCGATGCGGTCGCCGCGGCATTGTTGGCGCGCCAGGGCGACAACGCCGGCTACCGAGCGGTGCTCGATGCACTCGATGTCGGCCCCTGGCAGGCGCTGATCGAACGGGAAGGGGGGCTGGATACCTTCGCTCAAGGCCTCTACGGGTGCAGCGAGATGTTCGTCAACGGCCTGCTGGTGCTGGCCGAGGCAGGCCTGTTGCGACGCCCGGCGGATGAGCAGGGCGCGTTGTTGCACGGTGGCTTCTTCCTTGGCCCGCAGGCGTTCTATCAGCGCTTGCGCGAGATGCCCCTGGAGCAGCGTGCACAGTTCGTCATGACCCGTATCAGCTTCATCAACGAACTCTACGGGCAAGAGGAACTCAAGCGCCGCCAGCGCCGCGATGCGCGCTTCATCAACACGGCGTTTGGCATGACCCTGCTGGGTGCCGGGGTGGCCGACCAGTTGGAAGATGGCCGAGTGCTCAGTGGCGTGGGCGGGCAATACAACTTCGTTGCCCAAGGCCATGCGCTGGAGGGCGGGCGCTCGATCCTGCTGTTGCGCAGCTGGCGTGAGGCGGGCGGGGAAGTGACCTCAAACCTGTTCTGGACCTATGGCCACTGCACCATTCCACGGCACCTTCGCGATATCGTGGTGACGGAATACGGCATTGCTGATTTGCGTGGGCAGACTGACAGTGAGGTGATTGCGCGGTTGCTGGCGGTGTGTGACTCGCGGTTCCAGCAGGGGCTTATCGAGCAGGCAAAGGAGGCCGGCAAGCTGGCGAGGAATTTCCAGCTGGATGCGCGGTATACCGACAATACCCCGCAGCGGCTGGAGGCAGTCAGGGCGCGGCATGCACGGCTGTTCCCGGAATATCCGATGGGCACGGATTTCACCGCTGAAGAACGGGACTTGTTGCGGGCGCTGAACTGGTTGAAGAGCAAGTTCAAGCTCAGCGAGGTGCTGGAACTGGGCAAGGCCGCGCTGGATGCGCCGGGGCCGGAGGGGTATGAGCAGCATCTGGAGCGGATGGGGCTGGATGCTCCGCAGGGGTTGAAGGAAGAACTTTATCAGCGGCTGTTGCTGGCAGGGTTGGCGGCTACCTGATGAATTGCCGGGGCTGCTTTGCAGCCCATCGCCGGCAAGCCAGCTCCCACAGGTACTGCACAAGGCTTGAGGCCTGTGTGGTCCATGTGGGAGCTGGCTTGCCGGCGATGAGGCCGGTACAGGCTTACTCGATGAAAGTGACCACACCACCTTCCAGCGACTTCACCCGGGCCAGCGATTCAACGCGGTAGCCCTGGCTGTCCAGTTCGGCGCGGCCGCCCTGGAACGACTTCTCGATGACGATACCCAGGCCGGCCACGGTGGCGCCGGCCTGCTTGATGATCGAGATCAGTGCCTGCGACGCCTTGCCGTTGGCCAGGAAGTCGTCGATCACCAGCACGCGGTCGCTGCTGTTGAGGTGGCGCGGTGAGATGGCCACGGTGTTCTCGGTCTGCTTGGTGAAGGAATACACCGAGGCGGTCAGCAGGTTTTCGGTCAGTGTGAGCGACTGGTGCTTGCGGGCGAAGATCACCGGTACGCCCAGCTTCAGGCCGGTCATCACTGCCGGGGCAATACCCGAGGCTTCGATGGTGACGATCTTGGTCACGCCAGCATCGGCGAACAGGCGGGCGAACTCGTCACCGATCAGCTGCATCAGCGCCGGGTCGATCTGGTGGTTGAGAAACGCGTCCACTTTGAGGACCTGATCGGAAAGCACGATGCCTTCTTCGCGAATCTTCTGATGCAGTGCTTCCACTGTGATTTCCTCGATGTAACAAAGGTGGCCGCTGGAGGCGGCAATATTAAAGAGTAATGGTTGATCAGCGTTTGAGCATTGCCCGGATGTCGGCCAGGGCGTTGTTGCCGCGTGCCGCCTTCACCTCGACCGGGGCGTCGTCCAGACCTTCCCAGGCCAGGTCGTCGGGTGGCAACTCGTCGAGGAACCGGCTGGGCGTACAGTCGATGATTTCACCGTACTGTTTGCGCTTGGCGGCGAAGGTAAAGGCCAGGGTCTGGCGGGCGCGGGTGATGCCCACATAGGCCAGGCGGCGCTCTTCTTCGATGGTGTCGGCCTCGATGCTGGAGCGGTGCGGGAGGATTTCCTCTTCCATGCCCATGATGAACACGTAAGGGAACTCAAGGCCTTTGGAGGCGTGCAGGGTCATCATCTGCACCCCTTCGGCGTTCTCTTCTTCTTCCTGCTGGCGCTCGAGCATGTCGCGCAGCACCAGCTTGCCGATGGCGTCCTCGATGGTCATGTCACCCTCTTCATCCTTTTCGAGGGTGTTTTTCAGTGCGTCCACCAGGAACCAGACGTTGCTGATGCGGAAATCGGCGGCCTTGTCGCTGGCGGTCTGCTGGCGGATCCAGTTTTCGTAGTCGATGTCGCGGATCATCTCGTGCAGCGCGGCAATCGGGTCTTCCAGGGCGACCTTCTGGCGTACCCCGTCCAGCCAGTGCTTGAAGCGCTGCAAACGCTCGGTATAGCGGGCGTCCAGGTGTTCACCCAGGCCCAGCTCGTCGCTGGCGGCGTACATGGAAATGCCGCGCTCGGTCGAATAGTTGCCGAGCTTTTCCAGGGTGGTGGAGCCGATCTCGCGGCGCGGCACGTTGATCACCCGCAGGTAGGCGTTGTCGTCGTCCGGGTTCACCAGCAGGCGCAGGTAGGCCATCAGGTCCTTGACCTCCTGGCGGCCGAAGAAGCTGTTGCCGCCCGACAGGCGATACGGCACCTGGTGGTGCTGCAGCTTCAGCTCGATCAGCTTGGCCTGGTAGTTGCCGCGGTAGAGGATGGCAAAGTCGCTGTACGGGCGGTTGGTGCGCAGGTGCAAGGTGAGGATCTCCATGGCCACCCGTTCGGCCTCGGCTTCCTCGTTCTTGCAGCGGATCACGCGGATCTCGTCGCCTACACCCATCTCGCTCCACAGCTGTTTTTCGAACGCGTGCGGGTTGTTGGCGATCAGCACGTTGGCACAGCGCAGGATCCGGCTGGTAGAGCGGTAGTTCTGTTCGAGCATGACGATCTTCAGGGAGGGGTAGTCCTCCTTGAGCAGCATCAGGTTCTCGGGGCGGGCGCCGCGCCAGGCATAGATGGACTGGTCGTCGTCGCCCACCACGGTGAACTGGTTGCGCATGCCGATCAGCATCTTCACCAGCAGGTACTGGCTGGCGTTGGTGTCCTGGTACTCGTCCACCAGCAGGTAGCGAACGCGGTTCTGCCAGCGCTCCAGCACCTCGGGGTGTTCCTGGAACAGCTTCACCGGCTGCAGGATCAGGTCGTCGAAGTCCACTGCGTTGAACGCCTTGAGCGTACGTTGGTAGTGGGTGTAGACGATGGCGGCGGTTTGCTCGCGCGGGTTGCGCGCTTTTTCCAGGGCTTCTGGCGGCAGGATCAGGTCGTTCTTCCAGGCACCGATCATGTTCTTGATCTCGTCGATGCCGTCGTCGCCTGAGTATTCCTTCTGCATGATGTCCGACAGCAACGCCTTGATGTCGGACTCGTCGAAGATCGAGAAGCCCGGCTTGTAGCCCAGCCGCTCGTGTTCCTTGCGGATGATGTTCAGGCCCAGGTTGTGGAAGGTACACACCGTCAGGCCGCGACCTTCCCCCGGACGCAGCAAGGTGCCAACCCGCTCCTTCATCTCGCGCGCGGCCTTGTTGGTAAAGGTCATCGCCACGATGTACTGGGCACGAATGCCGCAGTTCTGGATCAGGTGGGCAATCTTGCGCGTGATCACGCTGGTCTTGCCCGAACCTGCACCGGCGAGCACCAATAGAGGGCCGCCGACATAGTCACGGGCTTCCTGCTGCCGGGGATTGAGTCGGGACATGCTAGAAACCGGGGGTCGCCAGAAAATAGCCGCGCATTCTAACAGGCATGGGGCCGTTGTGGCGCGACCGTCTGACGTCTGAGTCAGACTTTTATTGGTGCGCTGTATTAGTCAGGCTAATGCCATGCACTGGAAAAATCGTATTTGCCGAACGGGCCTGGTTTCGCGCAGGATGCACGACAAAATACGTCGGGTCGCTGCAGGCTCCCGTGCATGTATAAAATTGAAAATCATTTTCATCCATGCAGTAGTATCTTCATTTTTTCTCTTGTTGTGCCGTTAAGCCCTAAGGAGCCCGCTTGTCCACGCCTGTCGAACCTTTGCGTTTGCTGCTGTTGGCTGATGAGCCGGAATGGGCCGTGCTGCTGCGCGAGTGCGTGCAGGGGTTGGGCGGCACTGCAGTGCTGTTGACGGCGCCTGACTGGGAGGCCGTCGACAGCCTTTTCAGCCATGACCGGCAGGCCGTGATCCTGGCGACGGTGGCACTGCAACCAGCGCCGGGGCGCTGTGAGCTGCCGACCATCCTGCTGCTGGACGACGAGCCCGCAGTGGCCCCCAGCGGCGTCAGCGACTGGCTGGTGCGCCAACAGCTCAGCACCGATAGCCTGCGCCGCTCGCTGCGGCATGTGCGCGAACGCGGCGTGCTGGTGGCCACCTTGCAGCGCCTTGCCGAGCAAGACCCACTGACCGGTATCGCCAACCGCCAGGGCTTCCAGGCCTTGCTCACGGCACGGCTGGCTGAAAACGAAGGACGGGGCGTTGCCCTCGGCCACCTCGACCTGGACAACTTCCGCCACGTCAACGACGCCCTTGGCCACCAGAGCGGTGACCGCCTGATCCTGCAGGTTGTGACCCGGCTGAAACACCAACTGGAGGCGGGGGACCAGTTGGCGCGCCTGGGCAGCGACGAATTCGCGCTGCTGATCGACACGCGCCGCGACCCCAACCGCGCCGAATGGATTGCCGAACGCATCGTCGAGGCCTTGGCCGAGCCCTATTGGATCGATGGTGAAAGCTTGCTGTTGGGCTGCAGCTTGGGCCTGGCGCATGCCCGTGCCCAGGGCGGCGCCGACCCGCTGATGTGGCACGCGCACATCGCCATGCGCCAGGCCAAGGGTAGCCAGGGCTGCACCTTCCATGTGTTCAACGAGCGCATCAACCGTAATGCCCGCAGCCTGGCCGACCTGGAAAGCGAACTGCGCCGCGCCCTGCGCCGGGATGAACTGGAGCTGCATTATCAGCCACGGCTGAACTTGGCCGATGGGCGTATCGTGGGGCTAGAGGCGCTGGTGCGCTGGCGGCACTCGGAGCGGGGGCTGCTACCGCCCTGCGAGTTCGTGCCGCTGGCGGAGCAAAGCGGCCTGATTGTGCCATTGGGCTACTGGGTGATTTCCCGTGCGCTGCGCGACATGCAGGCGTTGTGCGAACGCGGCCTGGAGCCGCTGCACATGGCGGTCAACCTGAGCTTCCGCCAGTTCCAGGATAGCCAGCTGCTGGCCACCTTGAGCCGGCTGATCCTGGAGCACGGGGTGGATGCTCGCTGGCTGGAATTCGAACTGACCGAAACGGCGGTCATGCGCCGCAACGAGCTGGTACGCCAGACCATGGATGCGCTGGGCCGCCTGGGCGTGCGCTTCTCGCTGGATGACTTTGGCACTGGTTTTTCGTCGTTCGTACACCTGAACAGCCTGCCGATCACCCTGCTCAAGGTGGACCGCAGTTTCGTGGCCGAAATGGAAATGCGCGAGGAAAACCGCAAGCTGGTGCACGCCATGATCAACCTGGCGCACAACCTCAACCTTGAAGTGGTGGCTGAAGGGGTGGAGAGTGAGGAGCAACTGGAGTTGCTGCGCGGATTTGGTTGTGACCAGGTGCAAGGATTTCTGGTCAGCAAGCCGTTGCCGGTGGGGGAGTTGATGGAGTTTTTGCTGCAGGCGCCTGACCGTCAGTTGGGGGTTGTCCTTTAGCGCCCTTTCGCGGGCACGCCCGCTCCCACAGGGCCGCGCACTGTACCTGTGGGGGCGGGCGTGCCCGCGAATAGGCCCTGAAGTCAGGCCGAGGCGGTAGCCTCTTCACCAACCCCAGCTTTCCTCAACAACCGCTTCATCCGCCACTCAAAACCAAAGGTCAGCGCCACCGCCGCGCACGCCAAGCCCAGCGCTAAGCCCCACCAGATGCCGACCGCCCCGCCGCCCAAGTTGAAGGCGAACAGCCAGGCACTCGGCGCCCCTACCAGCCAATAGCAGCACAGCCCGATCAGGAAGGTGGTCTTGGCATCTTTCAGGCCGCGTATGGAGCCCATGGCGATGGTCTGCATGCCATCGAACAACTCGAACCAGGCGGCTACCATCAACAAGTGCACCGCCAGTTGGTAGATGGCGGCAAAGCCCGGGTCATTGCGGTCTATGAACAGGCTCACCAGCGCCTCGGGCAGCAGCAAAAACAGCGCGGCAAAAGCAAACATCACGGTTGCCCCAAAGCCGATGCCCACGCGCCCCGCGCTGCGCGCCGCCAGCAGGTTGCCGGCGCCGTAGTACAGGCCCACACGCATGGTTACCGCATAGGAAAGCCCTGTCGGCACCATGAATGCCGTGGACACGATCTGCAGGGCGATCTGGTGGGCCGCCAGTTCGGTGCTGCCCAGCACCCCCATGCACAACGCGGCGAAGGCGAACAGGCCCACTTCCACCATGTAGGTGCCGCCAATCGGCAGGCCCAGCCGCCACAGCTCACGCAGGGCGTGCAGCGATGGGCGCGACAGGCCCTTGCGCAGCGGGTAGGCGGCATAGGCCGGGTGCCAGCGGATGTACAACGACAGGGCAATGGCCATGCCCATCGACACCACCGCAGTGACCAGGCCGATACCCATCAGCCCGAGCCTGGGTAGGCCGAACATGCCCTCGATCAGCGCCACGTTGAGCAGGTAGTTCAGCACCGTGCCGACCAGGCTGATGACCATCACCGGGGTCGAACGGCCGAGGGCACTGGTGAACCCGCGCAAGGCCATGAAGGTCAGGTAACCGGGCAACGCCAGCGGCAGCAGGGTCAGAAACTGGGCAGCCGAGGCTACGTTCTCGGGCTGTTGCCCGAACAGCAGCAGTACCGGCTCGAGGTTCCACAGCACCAGCGCGGCGAACAGCGCCAGGCCCCAGGCCAGCCACAGACCGTTCTGGGCCAGGCGGGTGGCCCCTTCGATGTCGTTGGCGCCCTTGCGAATCGCCACCAGGGTACCCACTGCGGCGATCACCCCCAGGCAGAAAATCGACACGAAAGAATAGCTGGCGGCGCCCAGGCCACCGCCGGCCAAGGCCTGTGGGCTGATGCGGGCCATCATCAGGGTGTCGGTCAGCACCATCAGCATGTGCGCCAGCTGCGAGGCGATCAGCGGCCCGGCCAGGCGCAGTAAAGCCTTGAGTTCTGTAGTGGGCGCGACGTGCATGGGCTGTCCTTGTTCCTGAGGTGATCAACGAAGCGCAATTCTGAGGCTTTGGTCAACTTTGCACAAAAGGATAAAAGCGATGGTTGGCATGAGTTGAACTCATGCCTGCAAGTTTCGGATAATTCGCTTCTGTCCCCAGATTGCAGGTGCCCTATGTCGCGCCAGCTACCTCCGCTGTATGCCTTGCGCGCATTTGAAGCTGCCGCGCGGCTCAGTTCGTTCACCCGCGCGGGCGAAGAGCTGTCGATCACGCAAAGTGCCATCAGCCGGCACATCCGCACCCTGGAAGAGCATTTCGCCTGCCGCCTGTTCGTGCGCAGTGGCCGCAACCTGCAACTGACCGAAGCAGGGCGGGTGTTGCTGCCGGGGGTGCGCGAAGGCTTTGCTGCGTTCGCCCGTGCCTCTGAAACCCTGTGTGGTGAAGATGACATCCTGCGCATGAAGGCACCTTCGACCCTGACCATGCGGTGGTTGCTGGCCTGTCTGAGCCGCTTTCGCCACCTGCAACCCGGTAACGAGGTACAACTGACCAGCGCCTGGATGGATGTGGACCATGTGGACTTCAACCAGGAACCGTTCGATTGTGCGGTGTTGCTCAGCGATGGGGTGTTCCCGGCAGACTGGGAGGTGCGCAAGCTGTTCCCGGAGTTGTTGATTCCGGTCGGCGCACCTGACCTGCTTGGCGAAAAGCCCTGGAGCGTGTCCCGGCTGGCCGGTATCGAGCTGCTGCACCCCACGGTGGACAAGCGCGACTGGCGTGACTGGCTGCAGCGCATGGGCCTCGCTGGCAAGGTATCGCTCAAGGGTGGGCAGGTTTTCGACACGCTGGAGCTGAGCATGATTGCCGCCGCGCGTGGCTACGGCATCTCCATCGGCGACTTGCTGATGGTGGCCGAGGACGTGGCGCAGAAGCGCCTGAGCCTGCCCTGGCCGACGGCGGTGCCCAGTGGCATGGATTACTACCTGGTGTGGCCGCGTACCCGGCGTGGGGGCGAGCGTTTGCGCCGGTTGAGTGCGTTTCTGGAACAGGAGGTGGCGGCCATGGATCTCCCGGATGTGGAAATACTGCCGCCCCTTTGATGGCTTGCACTGGCCTTGTCGCCGGCAAGCCAGCTCCCACACCGGTAGCGATGCGCTCAAGACCTGTGCTGCACGTGTGGGAGCCGGCTTGCCGGCGACAGAGCCACAACAGGTGTAGAAAACGTTTGCGAATATCCCGGCCCGACACTCAAGTATTCGCCCGCGACGCCGATTCACTGGCAGCAGCGTCCCGGAAGAGGGCGCACTTCCCGTCGATAGGAAGCGGGCGGTCAGCGTGATCAGGACGATCCCGGCCTCTTGCCAGGAGCTTCACATGTCTCAACCCCGTGCCCGCATAGCCTCGCAGCTTGGTGTCGCCCTCGCCATCGTGCTGGCGCTGGTGATTTCCGGCAGTACCCTGTTTGCCCTGCGTTCGCTGGACGAGGCCAACCTCGCCACACGCCAGGCGCACCTGGCCAGTGAAGCGCGCCTGCTGGCCGATCAGCTCGAAACTTTCCACAGTTCGCTCAAGGACAATACCCAGCGCCTCAGCGGGTTGTTCGAGCGCCGCTTCGCCTCGGGCCTGTCGCTGCATGCCGGTGAAACGGTGCAGGTCGCCGGGCAGGCAACACCGGCGCTGTACCTGGGTGATCATTTGCTGAACAACGATTTTCAGCAGGTTGACGAATTCCAGCAGATGACCGCTGGCATCGCCACGCTGTTCGTGCGCAGTGGCGAAGACTTCGTGCGTATCAGCACCAACCTGAAGAAGCAGGACGGCAGCCGCGCCATTGGCACTCAGCTCGACCGTCAGCACCCGGCCTACCGCAAGTTGCTGGCCGGGCAAATGTACGTTGGCCGCGCCGTGTTGTTCGAGCGCAACTACATGACCCGCTATGTGCCGGTGAGTGACGGCAACGGCCGGGTAATCGCCGTATTGTTCGTAGGCTTCGACTACACCGATGCGCAGAACACCCAGTTTGCCAACCTCAAGCGTTTCCGCATTGGCCAGACCGGCTCGCTGGCCCTGCAGGACGAGAGCGGCCAGTGGCTGGTGCCGCCAGCCAATGCCGAGCAACCGCTGTACAGCGCAACGGCCGCCTTTGCCGAAGGCCCGTGGACGGTGGTGGCGAGCATGCCGATGGCGGAAATTCGTGAGGTGACCTGGAGCGTAGGCCTGCGCCTGGCCATCGGCAGCCTGCTGGCCATGGTCCTGGCGGTGGCGGCCACCTTGTGGCTGTTGCGGCGCAAACTGCGCCCGCTGGACGCGCTGGTGCGCCAGGCTCAAGCGCTGGGCGCAGGTGACCTGAGCACGCGGCTGAGCGTGACCAGCCACGACGAAATCGGTCAACTGGCCAGCAGCTTCAACAAGATGGGCGAGGCCTTGTCAGGCATGGTCGAGCACATTCGCAGTGCGTCCGAGCAAGTCAGCTCGCGCGCCAAATCGTTGTCTGGCCTGTCGGCCGAGGCCTGCGAGGGCATGGAGCAGCAGTCCGGTGAAATCACCAGCATGGCCGGTGCGGTGGAGGAGTTCAGCGCCACCTCGATGAACATCGCCGACAACATGGCGGGCACCGAGCGCATGGCGCGTGACAACGCCCAGCAGACCCGTATCGGCCGCACCGCCATGGATGAAGCGTCGCATTCGCTGAAGCAGATCGCCGATGCCCTCGGCGGTACGGCCACGGTGATGGACAGCCTGGGGGCACGCTCGCAGGAAATCGGCGGCATCATCAGCGTGATCACTGCCATCGCCGAACAGACCAACCTGCTGGCGTTGAATGCGGCCATCGAGGCTGCACGCGCCGGTGAGCAGGGCCGCGGCTTTGCGGTGGTGGCGGACGAAGTGCGCAGCCTGGCCGCACGAACCCGCCAGGCCACGGATGAAATATCCGGGATGATCACCAGCATCCAGCAGCAGACCGGGCACGCCATCACGACCCTGGAGCAGGGTAACCAGCTGATGCAGGATGGTCTGCAGCGCAATGACAAGGTGGCGCAAGCGCTGGCGCGTATCGACGAGCAGAGCCGTGCGGCGGGTGAGCAGTTCACGGTGATCAGTACGGCGACTCAGGAGCAGAGCAGCACGGCGACGGTGCTCAGCCGCAATTTGCAGAGCATTGCCCAGGCCAACGGCGAGCAGCGCGAGGTGGCCAATGAGCTGGCTTTTACCGCGCGGGAGCTGGAAGGGCTGGCGGGGCAGTTACGGCAGGAAGTTGATCGTTTCCGCTGATACTGCAGGGGGCCGCTTTGCGGCCCATTCGCGGGCACGCCCGCTCCTACAGGTACAGCGCAAGCCTTGGGCCTGTGGTGATCCTGTGGGGGCGGGCGCGCCCCCGGCGATCTACCGGCTTACATCGAACCTAGGTTCAATGCCTGCGCACACGCCAGCAGCGACCGCTGCTCGCTTTGCGCATACAGCGCCAGCTCATCCTGCACCTGCAGCCCCAATGCCGCTTCAAAGGCATCGCGGTTGGCATTGCTGCCGTACTCGGCCTGCGCATCGTCACCCAGGTTGGACTGGAAGATGCCCGCCGCGCTCACCGGCAGAAAGTCCTCGTAGACCAGCGCTTCAAAGTGCACATGGCCGGCCTCGATCAAGCCCTCCAGGGTGGTGGGGCGGCCTTGCTGGTCACGTGCGGCCAGGCCTTTTTCGGTGGCGAAGTAGCGGAAGTACGCCAGCCCCTGTTCACGCATCTGCGCCAAGTCGTCCGGGAATTGGGCAAAGTTCTCCTGCAGCAGTGCCATGTAACGCTCGGCGTTGGCCTCGGCCGGTGCCCCACCCAAGGCAGCGCGGGTGGCATCGAGCAATGTGTCGTACAGCTGGCGGCCTTTGGGTGTCAGGGCCGCACCGCGCTGCTCGATTTCGCCAAAGCGCGCGGTGTGGCTGCCTTCGCTGCCCTGCTGGTCGCTGAAAGCGACCTTTTCCTGCAGGGCCTTGAAGCTGGTCTGGCGCAGCAGGATCGGGTGGCGGCGGGTGGGCGGGCCTTCCACCACGGCCTTGGGTGGAATGCCCTTGGCCGGCATGCCGACCTGAATGGCATCGATGTCCAGCGTACGCGGGGTCAGGTGGTTGATGTGCGGGCCCTTGAAGGCCACCACGTCGGCAATCAGCCGGTGCTGATCGTGCAACTGCTGATATTGCGCGGCGGTGACGGTGGCGTCCTGGTGCCAGCGGAAGGTGTGCAGGGCTTCCTGCACGAATGTGGCGGCATCGCTGGCATTCAAGCCGCCGTCGCGCTCGCACTGGGCGATCAGGTCGAGGGCGCGCGGGGTGAAGATCTGGCGCTTGGCCAGGATGCTCTTGGCCAGTTCGCGCAGTTGCGGGTTGTCGATCAGTTCCAGGCGCAGCAGCGAGGTGAACACCCGGAACGGGCTGATGTGCAGGGACTGCTCGTGCACCGCGCGGAACGCGGTGGAGTGCACCGGCACACCGGCAGAGCTAAGGTCGTAGTACCCAACCGGCTGCATGCCCATCACCGCGAACAGGCGGGCGATGGTGGCCAGTTCTGCGGCGGTGCCAACCCGGATGGCGCCATGCCGCTCGTGGTCCAGGCGCTCGATTTCGCCGGTCCAGCGCAGGGCCTCGGCCACGTCGGGCTGCTGGGCCATGACCTGCTGGTTGATTTCGCTCACCAGCTCCAGCAGCGTGCCGTACAGCGGCACTTCCTGTTTGTACATGAGCGACATGGCGGCAGAAAACTGCGCGCGAATGCTGTCGGGGCTGACGAAATCGTGGGCGGGCATCGCTAGCTTCCTGGTTAGGTTCGGACACTTACATGAAAGCTGGGAATGCACCTTGCTCACAAGCGAAAAAAAGTGAGTGTGTCATTCCTTTTTTGATCGACCTCAAGGGCCATTGGGGCTGCTTTGCAGCCCAACGCGACACAAGGCCGCTCCTACAGGTTGAGGTGCGGCCCGGCAACCTCAAACCTGCAACTGCTCGCCGATCCACTCCACCAACGCCCGTACCTTGGGCACCTCCGCCGCATGCTCGGCATACGCCAGGTAATGCGCCCCGGCACTGCGCATGGCGTGATCCCATGGCACCACCAGGCTGCCGTCGGCCAGCTCCTTGGCTGCCAGGTAGCGCGGCACCAGTGCTACCCCGCAGCCTGTCTGCGCGGCGCTCAATGCCATATAGAAGGTGTCGAAGCGCGGCCCGTGGTAGGCGTTGACGCTGTGCAGGCCCTGCTCCAGGAACCACTCGTGCCAGGCCTCGGGGCGCGAGGTGCTCTGCAGCAGCACCAGCTCGGCCAACTGTTCGGCGCCCGCTAACTCACGCCCGGCCAGCAGCTCCGGCGCACACACCGGTACCACTTCTTCGCCGAACAGCGCCACGCAGGTGGCACCCGGCCAGGTGCCCTGACCATAGAAAAACACCACATCCGCCGAACCTTGCAGCAGGGCGAACGGCTCCATCTCGTTGCGGATATCCAGGTGGATATTGCTGTGCCGTTTGCCAAAGCCCTTGAGGTGCGGGATTAGCCAGCGCACGCCAAAACTCGGTTGAGTGGCGACCTTCAGTATCTCGGTCTGCTCACCATAGGTGAGCACGTAGCGGCTGGACATATCCACCTGGGTAAGGATCTTGTTGACCTCGGCCAGGTACAGGCTGCCGGCCGGGGTCAGTTGCAGGCGCCGGCGAATGCGCAGGAACAGGTGATGGCGCAGCATGTCCTCTAGTTGCGCCACCTGCTTGCTGACCGCGCTCTGGGTCAGGTGCAGCTCTTCAGCGGCACGGGTAAAACTCAAATGGCGGGCTGCAGCTTCAAAGCACTGCAGGGCGGTCATGGAGGGCACCAGGCGTTTGGACATAGCGGTCTCTGCGATACGAATCATTACCTGGTGGAATGATATGCGGAATAAAGGTCGTTTGTTGTACCTATGTGATCGGATTAATACTGATCCACATCATTTTTCCACCCCATCACCCGATGTAGGAGAAGCACAAATGGTTGCTGGATTGCTCGAGCGCCTTGGCGTTACCGCCGAGGCTTACACCCAGGGCGATTACCCTGTTCACACGCCGATCGACGGCAGCCAGATCGCCTCGGTGAAACTGCTCGGCAAGGCCGAGACCACCGCCCGCATCGACCAGGCCCAGAGCGCCTTCGAAGCTTGGCGCAGCGTACCGGCACCACGCCGCGGCGAACTGGTGCGTCTGTTTGGCGAAGTGCTGCGTGCGCACAAGGCCGACCTCGGCGAGCTGGTCTCGATCGAAGCCGGTAAGATCACCCAGGAAGGCCTGGGTGAAGTTCAGGAAATGATCGACATCTGCGACTTCGCCGTGGGGCTGTCGCGCCAACTGTACGGCCTGACCATCGCTTCCGAGCGCCCAGGGCACCACATGCGTGAAACCTGGCACCCGCTGGGGGTGGTCGGCGTGATCAGCGCCTTCAACTTCCCGGTCGCGGTATGGGCCTGGAACACCGCCCTGGCCCTCGTGGCCGGCAATTCGGTGGTATGGAAGCCGTCCGAGAAAACCCCGCTGACCGCCCTGGCCTGCCAGGCACTGTTCGAGAAAGCCCTGAAAGCCTTTGGTGACGCCCCGGCGGGCCTGGCGCAGTTGGTCATCGGTGGCCGTGAAGCCGGTGAAGCCTTGGTCGACGACCCGCGTGTGCCGCTGGTCAGCGCCACCGGCAGCACCCGCATGGGGCGCGAAGTCGGCCCACGTGTGGCTGCACGCTTCGGCCGCAGCATTCTTGAACTGGGCGGCAACAACGCCATGATCCTGGCCCCCAGCGCCGACCTCGACCTGGCCGTGCGCGGCATCCTGTTCTCGGCGGTCGGTACCGCCGGCCAGCGCTGCACCACCCTGCGCCGTCTGATCGTGCACCGTTCGATCAAGGACGAAGTGGTTGCCCGGGTCAAAGCCGCCTACGGCAAAGTCCGCATTGGCGACCCGCGCAAGGACAACCTGGTCGGCCCGCTGATCGACAAGCTGTCGTTCGACGCCATGCAGGGCGCCCTGGCCAAGGCCCGCGACGAAGGTGGCCAGGTGTTCGGTGGTGAGCGTCAGCTGGCCGAGCAATACCCGAATGCCTATTACGTGTCGCCAGCCATCGCCGAAATGCCGGCGCAAAGTGACGTGGTCCGCCACGAAACCTTCGCCCCGATCCTCTACGTACTGGCCTACGACGACTTTGAAGAGGCCCTGCGCCTGAACAACGAAGTGCCACAAGGCCTGTCGTCGTGCATCTTCACCACCGACCTGCGTGAGGCCGAACGTTTCCAGAGCGCTGCGGGTAGTGATTGCGGCATTGCCAACGTCAACATCGGCACCAGCGGTGCCGAGATCGGCGGTGCGTTCGGTGGCGAGAAAGAGACCGGTGGTGGCCGGGAATCCGGTTCGGATGCCTGGAAGGGCTACATGCGCCGCCAGACCAACACCGTGAACTACTCGCGCGAGCTGCCGCTGGCACAGGGAATCGTGTTCGACTGATCGGTTGATGCTGCATGGCCGGGGGCTTTGCCCCCGGTTCGCGGGTGAACCCGCTCCTACCGGCACTGCACAGCTTTCAAACCTGTGCGGCCCCTGTAGGGGCGGGTTTACCCGCGAATGGGCTGCAAGGCAGCCCCAACAAGAACAAATTGCTGGAGCCGGGCCATGTCCGAACTGCGTCAACAATGCTTGTGGGAATTCGTCAGCACACCGAGCGTGGCCGCCCAGGCCCTGGCCGGTGAGCACAAGGCCGATGTGTGCGTGATCGGTGGCGGCATTACCGGCCTGTCGGCGGCCATTCACCTGCTCGAGCAGGGCAAGTCGGTGATCCTGCTGGAGGCCTGGAAGGTCGGTCACGGGGGCTCCGGGCGCAACGTCGGCCTGGTCAATGCCGGTACCTGGATCCGCCCCGACGACGTCGAGGCGACCCTTGGCCAGAAGCAGGGCAGCCGCCTGAACCAGGTGCTGGGTGAAGCCCCGGCTGAAGTGTTCGCAATGATCGAGCGCCTGGGCATCGACTGCCAGGCCCAGCACAAAGGCACGCTGCACATGGCGCACAACGCCACCGGCATCGCCGACCTCGAGGCCCGCCACGAGCAGTGGCGCCGTCGCGGTGCCGACGTGGAGCTGCTGACCGGTGCGCAGTGCCAGGAATACTGTGGCACCGACAAGATTTCCGCCGCGTTGCTCGACCGCCGCGCCGGCACCATCAACCCCATGGGCTACACCCAGGGCCTGGCTGCGGCCGTGGTGCGCCTGGGTGGCCAGCTGTTCCAGCAGTCGGCTGTAGAAGGTCTGGCGCGCGAGGGCGGCGCCTGGCGGGTCAAGACGGCCCGTGGCTCGGTACGGGCCGACAAGGTGGTGATTTCCACCGGCGCCTACACCGAAGGCGACTGGAGCAACCTGCAGAAGCAGTTCTTCCGCGGTTATTACTACCAGGTCGCCTCCAAGCCGCTGCAAGGCGCTGAGGCCGACAAGGTACTGCCGCACGGCCAGGGCTCTTGGGACACCCGCACCGTGCTCAGCAGTATCCGCCGTGACGACCAGGGCCGCCTGTTGCTCGGCAGCCTGGGCCGGGTCGACAACAAGCCCGCCTGGTTCGTGCGCAGCTGGGCTGACCGCATTCAAAGCCATTACTACCCGCGCCTGGGCAAGGTCGAGTGGGAAATGCACTGGACCGGTTGCATTGACTTCACCCCCGACCACCTGATGCGCCTGTTCGAGCCGGCGCCGGGGCTGGTGGCGGTAACCGGGTATAACGGGCGGGGCAATACCACCGGCACCGTGATTGGCCGGGCGTTTGCCGAGTTCCTGCTCAAGGGTGATGCCGGCAGCCTGCCGATTCCGTTCTCGCCAATGAGTGGCGTGAGTGCGCCATCGCTGCGCACCGCATTCTATGAGTCCGGGTTCTCGCTGTACCACGCGGGGCAATGCCTGAGGGTTGTGTTGTAAGCACTGGCCCTATCGCCGGCAAGCCAGCTCCCACAGGTACTGCATAAGCCCTGAGGCCTGTGCGGTCAATGTGGGAGCTGGCTTGCCGGCGATAGGGCCAGTACAGGCTTACTTGTGCAGCCAGCTGAGAAAGCCGCCCTTCTTGATCAGGGCCGGCTTCTGCAGCAACAACGACTCCCGGCTCTGGCGCCGGAACCGCTGCAATTTGCTCAGCGCCGTCTGCACATCGCCACGTTGCGCCAGGCAACTTTTCACCTGCTCTTTGTCGATGCGGTACAGCACGCAGCTGGTCAGGGTGCGGAACTCGGCCAGTGACTCGTCTTCGTCAATGATCCCCTCGACCCCCAGCACCTCGCCCGGCCCCATGCGGCCGGCCTCCAGCAGCTTGTCGCCATCGCGCACCGAGGCCGACACCACGCCGCTGCCAATCACCAGCAAATGCTCGGAATGCGCGCCTACCTCCAGGATCACCTGATCCGCCAGGTACTCCACCGCCGTCATGCGCTGGCTCAATGCGTCACGCTCTTCAGCGCTTAGCGAACGGAACACCCGCACCTCGTCCAGCACTTCGCGCTGTCGGCTGCGTGGCGGCATGGCCAGGTCGACGTTCCACATCACCCCGCTCGCCTCCAGGTGGCGGTGCGCCAGGTCGAACAACTGGTTGCGTGCCGCAGTCTTGCCGCTCATGTCGGCAATGAACCCGCTGGCCTCGTACTCCACCGACTCCAGTGTCGAGGCCTTGACCGACACCTTGGGCGCAGGTGACGCAAGGATCGCGCTGGTGCCCTGCAGGGCTTTTTCCAGTGCGTCGAACACCCGCCTGGGCCGCACTTTGGCCGGTACTACCACATTGATCGACACCCCATGCACATCCGCCGGCCTGCTGTGGTTGAGCAGGCGCGCCTTGGCTGCCACCGAATTGGGGATCACCGCCAGGCTACCTGTGCCTGTGAGCAGGCGCGTGGCCCGCCAGTCGATATCCAGCACCTTGCCTTCGGTGCCGTCGATCGCGATCGAATCGCCAATCTGGTAGGGCCGCGTGGTGTTCAGCACGATGCCGCTGAACACGTCGGCCAGCGTGCTCTGCAACGCCAGGCCTATGACGATGGCCATCACACCCGAGGTGGCCAGCAGGCCCTTGACTGGCAGCTGCAGCACATAGCCTGCCGCCGCGACTACCGCGGCAAGGAAGATCAGCGCCCCCAGCACGTCCTGCAGCAAGCGCCCGCCGTGGCTACCCCGCGCTACCAGCAACAGGCCGAACACCACGGTGACCGTGCGCGCGCCAAGCAGCCACCAGCCTATGGCCAATACCGTGGCCATCAGGTTGCGCGCAACATCGTCCGGCCAGGGCGGTGGCTGCAGCGGGCTCATGCCGGCGGCCACCAGCACCGCGCTGAACAACACGAAAAGCACCAGCCGCGTACCGATGCGCCAGGCCCGGTGCTGGAGGGGGATCAACTGCCAGATTACGAGGTCGAGCAGGATCAGGGCAGTACCGAGCAACAACGGGGACGACTGGATGAACGCCAGCATGGTGGTCTCGGGGGTGAGGGGAGGGCTGTGGGTAGTAATAGAGCAGGTTGGCCGGGCAGGCAATGGGAGCCTACGTGCGGGTAAACCCGCCCCCACAGGCATCGTGCGTAACCTGAGCGTGGTGCGGTCCCTGTGGGAGCGGGCAAGCCCGCGAAGAGGCCAGCAAATCCAGCGCCGATCTATCGTTCCTGAAACAGAACGCTAAAGCCAAAAACAGCTATCTACCGCACCAAATGTGAAGGTTTTAATCTTCTCCCATCAACGCGAAACACCCCAATTACTGAAATCAAAACCCTCAGGAGCTACCCCCATGACCAACTTCAAATACAACCGCCTGAACAAAGACGATGCCGCCGTACTGCTGGTCGACCACCAGGCTGGCCTGCTGTCGCTGGTGCGCGACATCGAGCCGGATGCCTTCAAGAACAACGTGCTGGCCCTGGCTGACCTGGCCAAGTTCTTCAACCTGCCGACCATCCTCACCACCAGCTTCGAACAAGGCCCCAACGGCCCGCTGGTGCCGGAACTGAAAGCCCTGTTCCCGGACGCGCCGTACATCGCCCGCCCAGGCCAGATCAACGCCTGGGATAACGAAGACTTCGTGAAGGCCGTGAAGGCCACCGGCAAGAAGCAGCTGATCATCGCCGGCGTGGTCACCGAAGTGTGCGTAGCCTTCCCGGCGCTGGCCGCCCTGGAAGAAGAGTTCGACGTGTTCGTGGTTACCGATGCGTCCGGCACCTTCAACGCCATGACCCGCGACGCCGCCCATGACCGCATGAGCCGCGCTGGCGCCCAGTTGATGACCTGGTTCGGGGTTGCCTGCGAGCTGCACCGCGACTGGCGCAACGACATTGAAGGCCTGGCCGCGCTGTGCTCCAACCACATCCCGGACTACCGCAACCTCATGACCAGCTACAACGCCTTCAACGCCAACAAGTAAGCCGCGCCCGCGGGCACGCTCAGCCGGTGCCCGCGCAGGGCAGCACACTTATCCAATCCAGCGCCCGTTGGCCGTTGCACAGTGGCTGTGGGCAAGCTCATCCAAGGAACGCCGATGAACACCGCACTCCAAGACAACCGCGAAGTGGTGACCGTATGCCTGCAGCACCAGGTGCTCGATAGCACGCCGGGTACCTCGGCCGCGCAACCACCGCGCTGGAAGCAGGCGCTGCTAACCTACCTGGTGATCTGCCCGATGACCATGGTCGTGCCGCAACTGCTGGCGCCGCTGTTTGCCCGCTTCCCGCCACTGGGGGGCGTGATCACCGGCAACCTGATCGTCAACCTGTTCGTCATTCTGCCCGTGGTGTTCTACATCATGCCTTGGGTAACCCGTCGCTGCGCCAACTGGCTGCGCGGCTGAGCCAGCCCCTGTCCTCGACACTTTCAGGAGATACCGCTATGAGCACGTTCGTTACCCGCGATGGCACTTCGATCTACTTCAAGGACTGGGGCACCGGCAAGCCCGTGCTGTTCAGCCACGGCTGGCCGCTGAATGCCGATATGTGGGACACGCAGATGGAGTTCCTGGCCAGCCGCGGTTACCGCGCCATTGCCTTCGACCGCCGCGGTTTCGGGCGCTCGAGCCAGCCATGGAACGGCTACGACTACGACACCTTCGCTGATGACATCGCCCAGCTGATCGAACACCTCGACCTGCGTGAGGTGACCTTGGTCGGCTTCTCCATGGGCGGCGGTGACGTAAGCCGCTACATCGGTCGCTACGGCACCGAGCGGGTCGCCGGGCTGGTGCTGCTGGGCGCCGTTACGCCGGTGTTCGGCAAGCGTGACGACAACCCCGAGGGTGTCGACCTATCGGTGTTCGAAGGTATCGTGGCTGGTCTGCGTGCCGACCGGGCGCAGTTCATCGCTGATTTCGCCGCGCCGTTCTATGGCATCAACCATGGGCAGCAGGTATCCCAGGGCGTGCAGACGCAGACTTTGAACATTGCGCTGATGGCGTCGCTCAAGGCCACCCTGGATTGTGTGACGGCGTTCTCCGAAACCGACTTCCGGTCGGACATGGCCAAGGTCGATGTACCGACGTTGGTGATCCATGGCGATGACGACCAGATCGTGCCGTTCGAGACTACCGGCAAGCAGGCAGCGAAACAGATTCGTGGAGCTGAGCTGAAGGTGTACGCCGGCGCGCCGCATGGGTTTGCCGTGACTCACGCGCAGCAGCTGAATGAGGACTTGCTGGCGTTCTTGAGTCGCTGAGTAGCCGGGGCCGCTTTGCGGCCCCAAACGCCGGCATGTCAGCTCCCACGGGGGCTGTTCACGGCTCAGAAGCTGTGAAGCCCTTGTGGGAGCTGGCTTGCCGGCGATTAGGGCCAGCCCAGGCAACACAAAACTTGATCACGGCTAACCTTCTACAGCCCCACCGCACATCCATCCAAGCCTTGCCCCTGTACCAGGCGGCATGCTCTGCAGTCGCGCCTGCCGCCGCCGCGCGCAGAGACGGAGAACACCATGTCCCAGGACCGCCACGACAAGACCCGTCGCCAGTTCCTCGCCAGCAGCACCGTACTGGGTGCTGCCGGCGCGCTCTGGTCTGCATTGCCCTTCACCGGCGCCGCCGGTTCCGCTCACGCATCCACCCAAGGAGGTTCCATGACCGCCGACCTGATTCTGTTCAACGGCAAGCTGCACACCGTTGACCGCGAAAAGCCCACTGCCACCGCCGTCGCCATCAAGGACGGCCGCTTCATCGCCGTGGGCAACGACGCCGAGGCCATGGCCCACAAGGGCGCCAGCACGCAAATCGTCGACCTCAAGCAGCGTACGGTCATCCCCGGCCTGAACGACTCGCACCTGCACCTGATCCGCGGCGGCCTGAACTACAACCTGGAGCTGCGCTGGGAAGGCGTGCCGTCGGTGGCCGATGCCCTGCGCATGCTCAAGGACCAGGCTGCGCGCACGCCTACCCCGCAGTGGGTGCGTGTGGTGGGTGGCTGGAACGAGTTCCAGTTCGCCGAAAAACGCATGCCGACCCTGGAAGAAATCAACCAGGCTGCACCCGATACGCCGGTGTTCCTGTTGCACCTCTACGACCGCGCCTTGCTCAACCGTGCCGCACTCAAGGCTGTCGGCTACGACAAGAGCACCCCGAACCCGCCGGGCGGCGAAATCCAGCGCGACAAGTTCGGCAACCCCACCGGCATGCTGATCGCCCGCCCGAACGCGATGATCCTCTACGCCACCCTGGCCAAAGGGCCGAAGCTGCCGCTGGAGTATCAGGTCAACTCGACCCGCCAGTTCATGCGTGAGCTGAACCGCCTGGGCCTGACCAGTGCCATCGACGCTGGCGGCGGCTACCAGAACTTCCCCGACGACTACTCGGTGATCCAGGAGCTGGCCGACAACAACCAGCTGACAGTGCGCATTGCCTACAACCTGTTCACCCAGAAGCCCAAGGAAGAACTGGACGACTTCAAGAAGTGGACATCCAGCGTCAAGCTGCACAGCGGTACCGACTTCCTGCGCCACAATGGCGCTGGCGAAATGCTGGTGTTCTCCGCTGCCGACTTCGAGGACTTCCTCGAGCCGCGCCCGGACCTGCCGCAGACCATGGAAGAAGAGCTGGAGCCGGTGGTGCGCCACCTGGTCGAGCAGCGCTGGCCGTTCCGCCTGCATGCCACCTACAACGAATCGATCACGCGCATGCTCGACGTGTTCGAGAAGGTCAACCGCGATATCCCGTTCAATGGCCTGCCGTGGTTCTTCGACCACGCCGAAACCATCACCCCGCAGAACATCGAGCGCGTGCGTGCGCTGGGCGGCGGCATCGCCATCCAGGACCGCATGGCCTTCCAGGGCGAGTACTTCGTCGACCGCTATGGCGCCAAGGCTGCCGAGCAGACCCCGCCGATCAAACGCATGCTCGAGATGGGCGTGCCGGTCGGCGCGGGCACCGACGCTACCCGCGTGTCCAGCTACAACCCCTGGACCTCGCTGTACTGGCTGGTCAGCGGCAAGACCGTTGGCGGCATGGAGCTGTACAAGGAAGGCCTGGACCGCGAGACCGCGCTGCAGCTGTTCACCCAGGGCAGCGCCTGGTTCTCCAGCGAGCAGGGCAAGAAGGGCCAGATCAAAGTAGGCCAACTGGCCGACCTGGCGGCACTGTCGTTGGACTTCTTCAGCGTTGATGAAGAAGCGATCAAGGGCATCGAATCGGTGCTGACCATTGTCGATGGCAAGGTGGTATACGGTGCCGGCGAATTCGACCGCCTCGGCCCACCGCAGGTGCCGGTGCTGCCGGAGTGGTCTCCAGTAGCCAAGGTGCCGGGGCACTGGCGCGTGGGTACGCCGTCGCTGGCGGCAGCCGTGCACCAGTGTTCGGGGCCGTGCGGGGTGCATGCGCACAGCCATGACAAGGCGCGCAAATCGAGTGTGCCGGTCAACGACTTCCAGGGCTTCTGGGGGGCGCTGGGCTGTTCGTGCTTTGCTTTCTAAGCTGATGTGATGTCGAGAAGAAGGGGCCGCGCCGGTAATGCCTGTCAGTCAAGCGTT
>NZ_JBICMS010000096.1:0-24448 GCF_043106615.1 Pseudomonas sp. CJQ_9
TCAAGCCGGCTTTTCTTCTGGCGATCAGCGATCAGTTGCCGTAAACAGGCAGCTTCTTGCAGATGGCCTTGACCTTTTCACGCACGGCATCGATCACCGCTTCGTTGTTCAGGTCAGCCAGGATGTCGCAGATCCAGCCAGCCAGTTCCTTGCACTCGGCTTCCTTGAAGCCACGGGTGGTGACGGCTGGGGTGCCGAAACGCAGGCCCGAGGTGACGAACGGCGAACGTGGGTCGTTGGGTACCGAGTTCTTGTTGACGGTGATGTAGGCTTTGCCCAGGGCAGCGTCAGCATCTTTACCGGAGATTTCCTGCTTGATCAGCGACAGCAGGAACAGGTGGTTCTGGGTACCGCCGGACACCACGTCGAAACCACGCTCGATGAACACTTCGGCCATGGCCTGGGCGTTCTTCACGACCTGCTGCTGATAAGCCTTGAACTCAGGCTGCAGGGCTTCCTTGAAGCAGATGGCCTTGGCGGCGATGACGTGCTCCAGCGGGCCGCCCTGGGCGCCAGGGAATACGGCGGAGTTCAGCTTCTTCTCGATTTCTTCGTTCTTGCGCGCCAGGATCAGGCCGCCGCGTGGGCCGCGCAGGGTCTTGTGCGTGGTGGTGGTGACCACGTCGGCGAACGGCACCGGGTTAGGGTACACGCCCGCAGCAACCAGGCCGGCAACGTGGGCCATGTCGACGAACAGGTAGGCGCCCACTTTGTCGGCGATGGCACGGAAGCGGGCGAAGTCCAGCACTTGCGAGTAGGCGGAGAAGCCGGCAACGATCATCTTCGGCTTGTGCTCGACAGCCAGGCGCTCGACTTCGTCGTAGTCGATCAGGCCGTTGCCGTCGATGCCGTACTGGATGGCGTTGTACAGTTTGCCCGAGGAGCTTACCGAAGCACCGTGGGTCAGGTGACCACCGTGGGCCAGGCTCATGCCCAGGATGGTGTCACCGGCCGACAGCAGGGCCAGGTAGACAGCAGCGTTGGCCTGGGAGCCAGCGTGTGGCTGGACGTTGGCGTAATCGGCACCGAACAGCTCTTTGGCACGGTCGATGGCCAGTTGCTCGACGACATCGACGTACTCGCAACCACCGTAGTAGCGCTTGCCCGGGTAGCCTTCGGCGTACTTGTTGGTCAGCACCGAGCCCTGGGCTTCCATGACAGCCGGGCTGGTGTAGTTTTCCGAGGCGATCAGCTCGATATGCTCTTCCTGGCGCAGGGCTTCTTGCTGCATGGCTTCGAAGAGCTCGGCGTCGTACTTGGCAATGGTCAAATCACGGCTGAACATGGCGGTCCTCAAGGATCGGGGTAGTTTGGGGGGGCATTCTAACCGATTGATTCGCGGCTGGCATATGAAGTGGCGTCAAGTCGCGGACCAATGGGCCTCATGTTGCATCCCGCGCCGTGTCTGGGCTGGGCGGGGATTGGAGTTGACTTTGAAGTCCGGTTTCTGGGGGGCTTTGCGCCCCATCGCCGGCAAGCCGGCTCCCACAGGTTTGCACACGGCTGGAAGTTGGAGCGGTCGGTGTGGGAGCGGGCCCGCCCGCGAAGAACCCGGCGCGGTGGCTGGCACCGGCTACGCCGGTGTTCGCGGGCACGCCCGCTCCCACAAGGTCCTGCTGAATCAATAATTCATGTGTTGCGATGAGGCCAGTGCAGGCAGCGTCAATGGAACATGAACAACGTCTCGTTGGCGAACTGTGCCTCGAACTGATGCGCCGGCATCGGGCGCCCGAACAGGTAGCCCTGCACCTCGTCGCACCCGTGCTCGCGCAGGAACTCCAGTTGCTCGTGGGTTTCCACGCCCTCGGCAATGACCGCCAGGTTGAGGCTGTGGGCCATGGCGATGATCGCCCGGGCAATCTGCGCGTCCTGCTCGCCTTCGGGCAGGCCGTCGACGAAGGTGCGGTCGATCTTGAGCACATCAATGGGGAACTGCTTGAGGTAGTTCAGCGACGAGTAGCCGGTGCCGAAGTCATCCACCGCAATGCTCAGGCCAAGGTTCTTCAGGCTGGCGAGTATCTGCAGCGCCTCGTTCACCTCACGCATCAGGATACTCTCGGTCAGTTCCAGCTCCAGGCACGCCGGCGGTAGCCCGCATTCCTCGAGGATGGTGGCAATCCGGGTGCCCAGCTGGCCATCGGAGAACTGCCGCGCCGAGATGTTCACCGAGACTTTCGGCACCCGCACCTTGGCCTTGTGCCAGGCCTTGAGCTGGCGGCTGGCCTCGCGCAGCACCCAGTCGCCCACATCCACCACCAGGCCCAGTTCCTCGATCACCGGGATGAAGTCGCCGGGCGGCACCAGGCCGCGGGTCGGGTGCCGCCAGCGCAGCAGCGCCTCGGCACCGGTCAGGCGTTTGCCATCGCCACTGAACTGCGGCTGGTAGTACAGGATGAACTCGTTCTGCTCCATGGCGTGGCGCAGGTCGCTTTCCAGCTCCAGGCGCTCCAGGGCGCTGGCGTTCATCTCGGCCTGGTAGAACTGGAAGTTGTTCTTGCCGCGTTCCTTGGCGTGGTACATGGCGGTGTCGGCGTTTTTCATCAGCTGGCTCAGCTCGCTGCCATCCTGCGGGCTGAGGGCGATGCCGATACTGGCGGTGACGAAGAACTCGCGGTTTTCCAGCACGAACGGCCGCACCAGGCTGGCAAGGATGTTTTCGGCCACATGGATGGCGCGGTTCAAGGCCATTTCCCGGGTCGCGCGCGGTTGCAGCAGCAAGGTGAATTCGTCGCCGCCCATCCGTGCCACGGTGTCGTCGTCGTCCACGCAGGCCAGCAGGCGCAAGGCCATGTCCTTGAGCATGCGGTCGCCGGCGGCATGGCCAAGCGAGTCGTTGATCGGCTTGAAGCGGTCGAGGTCGAGGAACATCAGCACCACCCAGGCCTTTTGCCGCTCGGCCTGCTGCAGGGCGTTGTACAGGCGGTCCTGGAACAGCGTGCGGTTGGGCAGGTGGGTGAGGGCGTCGTAGTAGGCCAGGCGGTGAATGCGTTGCTCGCTGGCCTTGCGCTCGCTGATGTCGGTAAAGAAGCACACGTAGCTGGCCAGGTCGCCTTCATCGTCCAGCACCGCGGTGATGCCGACCCAGGCCGGGTAGTGGTCGCCGTCACGGCGCTTGAGCCACACCTCGCCCTCCCAGCTGCCGCGCTGGTGCAGCTGCTTGACCACGTAGCGCAGGTGGCTTTCCTGCTGTTCGTCGACCGTGAGCATGCTGGGCAGCTGGTCGAGCACGTCGCTGACGGCGTAGCCGCTGACCCGGCTGAACGCTTCGTTGGCCTGGACGATATAGCCGGCGGGGTCGGTGATGAGAATCGCCGAGGTCGAGTGCTCGAATACCGTCGCGGCCATGCGCAGGTCTTTTTCTGCGCGGCGTTGCTGGCTGATGTCGCGGCCGACCCCTAGCACACCTTCGAAGCGCTGGTCATCGTCCCACACCAGCACCAGACGCAGTTCGATCGGGATCTTGCGGCCATCGGCGCGCAGGCAGTCGAACAGGAACAGCTGGCTCGGTAGCTGGCTGCGCAGGTGGGCCAACTGCTCGGCGTCGCCCATGGCCTTGCTGACCCGCTCCATCAGGCTGTAGATGCCGGTTAGCTGGGCCGGGTTGGCGATGATCGACTGCCAGCCGTTGGTGAAGATCCACTCGGCCTGGTAGCCCAGCACGCTCTGTACCGACGGGCTGACGTAGTTGAGCTGGAGCAGGCTGTCGGTGGAGAAGATCACGTCGCTGATGCTTTCGGCCAGCATGCGGTAGCGCTGCTCACTGTCACGCAGCGACTGGCTGGCCTCGATCTGTACAGTGACATCCTTGCCAACGCCGATGATGCGCGTCACCAGGCCTTCAGGGTCGCGGGTCAGTACCTGCTCACGGATGTCGTAGCAGCGCCAACCGCCGTCCCGGTGGCGGAAGCGCAACTGACAGTGCAATTGCTGGTCGTGGCCATTGTTCCGCTGTTGCTGGCGCAAGGCCTGGTAGTGCGCGGCGTCTTCAGGGTGCAGCAGCAGCTCCCAGAAGCGCTCGCCCATGTGTGCCAGCTCGGTACGGTCGTAGCCCAGGGTCTGGCCGAGGTGGCGGTTGCTGAAGATCATCCGCTGGCTGAGCACATCCTGCACGTATAGCTGGTCGGGTACGGTGCGCACCACGTCGGACCAGAAGCTTTCCCGCTCCAGCAGCGACAGTTCGACCTGCTTGCGGCTGGTGATGTCGCTGATGCTCAGGATCACCGCTTGGTAGTCGCGCCGCTGCTGCGGCAGGCGCGCCATCAACCACAGGTGCAACTCGCCACCCAGCGGTGACGGCAGGCGTACTTCCAGCTCCAGCACCTGGCGCTGTTCGATCAGTGCGTCGATCAGTTGCATGCCGATGCTATCGCGGCCATCGCCGGTGCCGTCGATCAACCGCTGCCAGGCGCCTTCATGGCAGTCGATGTTCAGCAACTGGCGGGCCACCTGGTTGACTTCGGTGATCTTCAGTTCCAGCAGCAGGGAGCGGCGCAGGCCTGGGTCCAGGGCCAGGCTGTGCTTGAGTGCGGCGCGGTTGCGCAGGTGGTAGCGGTCCAGCTGGCCCGGCAGGCTCGACAAGTCGAGCACGCACAGGGCCACGCCGGTGCCTTCGAAAATTTCCTGGTAGCGCCGGCGGTCTTCCTGCAGCGCACGCTGGCGCCGGCGCATGTTGATCAGGGCCAGCACCGGCAGCAGGGCGCAAAACAGCACCAGCAGGCATTTGCCGATCAGCGCCGGCAGCAGCTTCTGTTGCATCAGCTTGACGTCGAACAAGCCGCGTAGTTGCCAGGTGCTGTTGTCGATGAAGGCCAGCATCACGCTTTGCAGCGGTTCATCGCTGGTAGCGGTGGGGGCATGGCGCTGCAGCACTTCGCCGGTACGGCTGTTTTCCAGCAGCCACAACGGGTGGGTGCCGCTGTCCAGGTGCAGGGTGAGCTCGCGGTAGTAGCTTGGCGACAGGCGCAGCAGCCAGTAGCCGCGGTCCTGCTCGGTGGCCTGGCGCAGCAGCATGTACAGCGTGTGGTTGTCGGGCGAATTGGTGAAGAAGTACGCACGCCCCTGGTTCAGCGCCAGCAACTCGTTCAGCCACTGCCGGTCCGGGCTGCCGGCCAGGCTGTCGGCGCGCAGCTGCCCGGACCTGTCCAGCCAGGCCAGGCTTTGCAGGTCGGGCAGGCGCTGGCGCAGGGTATCGACCAGGCTGGGCATGGCTGCGGGCGTCGGCGGGTTGATGTAGGGCTGTACCACGTTCACCGCCTGCTGGGCCTTGAACGCCATGTTCAGGTTCAGGTGGTCGGCCATTTCCACGCTGGCATCCAGGCTTTGCGCACGCAGGTCGGCCTGGGTATGGTTGAACTGGGCGAACAGTTGCCACAGCAGCAGGCCCAGCAGGATCAGGGCCAGCAGCGCCAACGTCCCCTTGATCGACCCGCGCAGGTTAGAGGCGGGCGCTTCAGGCGCGGAACGCAGTGACGACGGAGGAGTAGGATTGATCAAGCGCTGATCCTGCGATTGGGCTGGCGATGGCAGGGACGAAACGTGCACGGCATGTACCGATGTCCGGCAGTCACACCGGTGGTGGCGCACTATAAGGCCGGACACCCGAAACCGGCTAGCATGCCTACGATTATGGCAAAGTGCCAGCCATCTGGGCCGGTGGCGACTGCCTGCCGGTTCTGCAAGCCCCTGCAACCTGTGCGAGAATGCCGCCCGCTTTACATGACAACGCATCGGAGATGTTCGGTTTTGGTTACTCACTTTTCCTCCAATGGCCTCGATTCCGCCTGTGGGCGCAGCAGTCAGACCCTTGTCAGCACTGCCGTGACCGAGGACGTATCCTGCAAGTCTTGCCAGCGTTCGCTGAGCAAACCCGAAGCGGCCAGTTCGGCCAAGCCCAAGGCCCCGTCGCTGGCTGAACTGCGCAAGACCGCCAAGGCGGCAGCAGCGCCGGCAGTGGCAGTGGCTGCGGCCCACAAGCCTGTGGCCAAGGTGGTCAGCACTGCCCCTGCGGCCGCCCAACCCGCGAATGTTGCCGAGCAGCAGCCTGCCCGCAGTAGTGGCTTCAGCGTGAAGTCTGCCTGGGCCGCGCGCCTGGCCGAGCAGGGTGACCGTTGCCGGTTGCCGCGTGGCAAGGCCCGGCAGCGTCACGTCTGAGCCCTCTCGGCTGTTGTGTCGGCTCTTTCGCGGCTGAAGGCAACACATTCCCCCCATAGATCGCACCGATCCCTGCCCGCCATCGCCCCGCCTATGAAACGCCGTGCGATGGCGTAGAATGATCGCCTTTGTTCAATTACACCCAAACACACATCTCCCTGGTCAGCGCGCCGGGGCGATCGTCGATGTCTTTACTTACCTGATTAGAGGGCTTGGTTTTGGCTCAATACGTCTACACCATGCATCGGCTGAGCAAGGTCGTGCCGCCGAAGCGGGAAATTCTCAAGAACATTTCCCTGTCATTCTTCCCTGGCGCCAAGATTGGCGTGCTCGGCCTGAACGGCGCCGGTAAGTCGACGCTGCTGCGGATCATGGCGGGCGTCGACAAGGAATTCGACGGCGAAGCCCGTCCGATGCCCGACATCAACGTGGGCTACCTGCCCCAGGAACCGCAACTGGACCCGACCAAGACGGTCCGCGAAGTGGTCGAAGAAGCGGTCAGCGTGATCAAGGACGCCCAAGCCCGCCTGGACGAGGTGTACGCTGCCTACGCCGAACCGGATGCCGACTTCGACAAGCTGGCCGCCGAACAGGCCAAGCTGGAAGCCATCCTGCAGGCCGCCGATGGCCACAACCTGGAGCGCCAGCTGGACGTCGCTGCCGACGCCCTGCGCCTGCCGGCCTGGGACGCCCGTATCGAGCACCTTTCCGGTGGTGAGAAGCGCCGCGTGGCCCTGTGCCGCCTGCTGCTGTCGGCCCCAGACATGCTGCTGCTCGACGAACCAACCAACCACCTGGACGCCGACTCGGTGGCCTGGCTGGAGCGCTTCCTGCACGACTTCCCGGGCACGGTGGTGGCGATTACCCACGACCGTTACTTCCTCGACAACGTCGCTGGGTGGATCCTGGAACTGGACCGTGGCGCCGGCATCCCGTACGAAGGCAACTACTCGGGCTGGCTGGAAGCCAAGTCCGAGCGCCTGGCGCAGGAGTCCAAGCAGCAAAGCGCCCATGAAAAGGCCATGAAAGAGGAACTGGAATGGGTGCGCAAAGGCGCCAAGGCCCGCCAGTCCAAGTCCAAGGCCCGCCTGCAGCGCTTCGAAGAAATGCAGTCGCAGGAATTCCAGAAGCGTAGCGAAACCAATGAGATCTACATCCCGGCCGGTCCACGCCTGGGTGACAAGGTCATCGAGTTCAAGAACGTCACCAAGGGCTATGGCGACCGCGTACTGATCGACAACCTGTCGTTCGCCATGCCAAAAGGCGCGATCGTCGGCGTGATCGGTGGTAACGGTGCTGGTAAGTCCACCCTGTTCCGCATGCTGATGGGCAAGGAACAACCGGATTCGGGCAGCATCGAAATCGGCGAAACCGTGCAACTGGCTTGCGTCGACCAAAGCCGCGAAGACCTGGACGGCAGCAAGACCGTGTTCCAGCAGGTGTCCGACGGTTCCGACATGATCAAGATCGGCAACTACGAGATCCCGTCGCGCACTTACGTTGGCCGTTTCAACTTCAAAGGCGGCGACCAGCAGAAGTTCGTCAAGGACCTGTCCGGTGGTGAGCGGGGTCGCCTGCACCTGGCGTTGACGCTGAAGGAGGGCGGTAACGTCCTGCTGCTCGACGAACCGTCCAACGACCTGGACGTGGAAACCCTGCGTTCGCTGGAAGAAGCCCTGCTCGACTTCCCGGGCGCCGCGATCGTGATTTCCCACGACCGTTGGTTCCTGGACCGTGTGGCGACCCACATCCTGGCGTACGAAGACGACTCGAACGTGGTGTTCTTCGAGGGTAACTACACCGAGTACGAAGCCGACCGCAAAAAGCGCCTGGGTGACGCTGCTGCCCAGCCGCACCGGGTAAGGCACAAGAAACTGGCCCAGTAAGCCAGTGTTTTGATGCACAAGAATGGGGCTCTTGGTGGCCCCATTTTTGTGCCTGGCGCTTGCTGGTGTCGCTGCCAGAAAAGCTGATATCGCACGTTGCTTTGTATACACTTATATAAAACGCACCAAATAATTTCAAAAAAACGACATGTCGCCCTGTTCTGGTGCGATTGCTTCTTGGTACATTCCCGAAAAACCAATAAGTCCAAAACCTTCGGTGAGATGTCTACCATGATCGAATCTGTCGACAGTTTCCTCGCGCGCCTGCAACAGCGCGACCCAGGCCAGCCCGAGTTCCATCAGGCAGTGGAAGAAGTGCTGCGCACGCTATGGCCTTTCCTTGAGGCCAACCCTCATTACCTGCAGTCCGGCATTCTGGAGCGTATGGTCGAGCCGGAGCGTGCGGTGCTGTTCCGCGTGTCGTGGGTCGATGACCAGGGCAAAGTGCAGGTTAACCGCGGCTACCGTATCCAGATGAGCAGCGCCATCGGCCCGTACAAGGGCGGCTTGCGCTTCCACCCCTCGGTCAACCTCAGCGTGCTGAAATTCCTGGCCTTCGAGCAGGTCTTCAAGAACTCCCTGACTTCGCTGCCCATGGGCGGTGGCAAGGGCGGGTCGGACTTCGACCCCAAAGGCAAGAGCGACGCCGAAGTGATGCGCTTCTGCCAGGCGTTCATGAGCGAGCTGTACCGCCACATCGGCGCCGACTGCGATGTGCCGGCCGGTGACATCGGCGTGGGTGCCCGCGAAATCGGCTTCATGTTTGGCCAGTACAAGCGGCTTGCCAACCAGTTCACCTCGGTACTGACCGGCAAGGGCATGACCTACGGTGGCAGCCTGATTCGCCCCGAAGCCACCGGCTACGGTTGCGTGTATTTCGCCGAGGAAATGCTCAAGCGCCAGAACAAGCGCATCGACGGCCGTCGCGTGGCGGTGTCGGGCTCGGGCAACGTTGCCCAGTATGCCGCGCGCAAGGTCATGGACCTGGGCGGCAAAGTGATCTCCATGTCGGACTCCGAAGGTACGCTGTATGCCGAAGCCGGCCTGACCGATGCCCAGTGGGAAGCGCTGATGGCGCTGAAAAACGTCAAGCGGGGCCGTATCAGCGAGCTGGCCGAGCAGTTCGGCCTGGAGTTCCGCAAGGGCCAGACCCCTTGGAGCCTGGCATGCGACATCGCCTTGCCGTGCGCCACGCAGAATGAACTGGGCGCCGAAGACGCCCGTACCTTGCTGGCCAACGGCTGTATCTGCGTGGCCGAAGGCGCCAACATGCCGACCACCCTGGAAGCGGTGGATATCTTCCTGGAAGCCGGCATTCTCTATGCCCCGGGCAAAGCATCCAACGCCGGCGGTGTGGCCGTGTCTGGCCTGGAAATGTCGCAGAATGCCATGCGCCTGCTGTGGACTGCCGGCGAAGTGGACAGCAAGCTGCACAACATCATGCAATCGATCCACCATGCTTGCGTGCATTACGGTGAAGAGGCGGATGGCCGGGTCAATTACGTGAAAGGTGCGAACATCGCCGGCTTTGTCAAAGTGGCGGATGCGATGTTGGCTCAGGGCGTGGTTTGATCCGGGATCGCAGGGGGCCGCCTTGCGGCCCGTTGCGACACAAGGCCGCTTGTACAGCGAGCGGGGGGCGGCATCATCAATCGATGTAGGAGCGGGTTCACCCGCGAATACGGTGGTGCCGGCAACGCACAATGCCTGGCAGACACTGGCCAGCAGGGCCGGCCCTTTCGCGGGTAAACCCGCTCCTACGACGGGCGGGGGTGGCCGGTGGTCTTGCGGAGCCGGGGCGGCACAATTCATCGAGCGGGTTCACCCGCGAATACGGTGGTACCGGCAACGTACAATGCCTGGCAGAAACTGGCCAGCAGGCCCGGACCTTTCGCGGGTAAACCCGCTCCTACGACGGGCGGGGGTGGCCGGTGGTACTGCGGGGCCGGGCCGGCATCATCGATCGATGTAGGAGCGGGTTCACCCGCGAATACGGTGGTACCGGCAGCGCACAATGCCTGGCAGAAACTGGCCAGCAGGCCCGGCCCTTTCGCGGGTAAACCCGCTCCTACGACGGGCGGGGGTGACCGGTGGTACTGCGGGGCCGGGCCGGCATCATCGATCGATGTAGGAGCGGGTTCACCCGCGAATACGGTGGTACCGGCAACGCACAATGCCTGGCAGAAACTGGCCAGCAGGCCCGGCCCTTTCGCGGGTAAACCCGCTCCTACGACGGGCGGGGGTGGCCGGTGGTCCTGCGGAGCCGGGCGGGCATCACCGATCGATGTAGGAGCGGATTCACCCGCGAATACGGTGGTGCCGGCAACGCACATTGCCTGGCAGAAACTGGCCAGCAGGCCCGGCCCTTTCGCGGATATATCCGCAACAATGATCGCGGCCTTGTGTCGCGACGGGCTGCAAGGCACCTCACCCTTCAGCGATCACGTCAGTCACTTCAATCACCAATTCCCCAACCGGCCGCTGCCACACCACCTCATCCCCCGGCCCCGCCCCCAGCAAGGCCCGCCCCAACGGCGACCCCCAGTTGATCAACCCGCGACCGGCATCCGCCTCATCCTCGCCCACCAGCCGTACCTCATGCGCCTGGTCTTGCGCGTCGACAAACCGTACCCGGCTGCCAATCTGCACTTTGCTGTGCGACGTCGCGGGCGGTACCACCTG
Organism: Pseudomonas sp. CJQ_9; assembly: GCF_043106615.1. Taxonomy (NCBI): domain Bacteria; kingdom Pseudomonadati; phylum Pseudomonadota; class Gammaproteobacteria; order Pseudomonadales; family Pseudomonadaceae; genus Pseudomonas; species Pseudomonas sp. CJQ_9. Next base: position 10,719 of record NZ_JBICMS010000096.1, read on the forward strand.
GGCGCTCTGTACCCGCGCGCTGAAGTAACGCAGGTCGCGCTCGGTATCGGCCAGCCGCTGCTTGTCCACACGCTCGCCCTGCGCCTGTAGATCGCTGCGCAAGGCATTCAACTCGGCCACGCGTTCCTGCAACTGGCGCAGGCCGCTGGCGGTCACATAGTTGGGTTGCTCACTGACGCGCCGCTCTACCGGTTGATCGGCCTGGGCGGCGGCCTGGTCCTCATTGACGAATGCTCGGCTCATGCAAGGCCTCCTTGTGCAGGAGACCATCATGGCAGGCCGCAGGTTTAAAGAAATGTCTGTTAACGACCTCAATTGTGGCGATAGGCCTTGGCGGCGCCCCGATCCTTTTCCTGCTGCCACTCGCGGTCGCGTTGGTCCCAGAAGCGTTCATGGTACTGGCGCTGTTCTTCGCTGTTCTGCATGGCCTGGCACTGGCGAAAGCCATCGTCCCAGCCGGTTTCGTACTGGCGCTCGTGCAGGTAGCGGGGTACGTCCTTGCGAAAGTCGCCGGCCATGGTGCCGGCGGCCTGATGGCCGCTGCTGCAGCCGTCCTGAAAGCCATCGGCATAGGCAGGGGGATAGCCGTTGGCGAGCATTTGCTCGTGGGTGGTTTCACAACCTGACAGCAACAACGCAATGCACACGCCGAACCAGTACCGCGACATAACCACCTGACCCTCCCGTCGATAGGGGCAAGTCTAGGTGGCAATTTGTCGGGTTAGTGTCAAAACAGTGTCAAAGAGTTGGTCGGGCCACACTGTTGTCTGTGCAGGCAACCCGCAATCTTCAGTAGTGATACCACTTCAGCTCCAGCATCACCTCATTCTGCGCAGTGGCCAGGTGGCTGAACTCACGCGAGGCACTCAACCTCACCCCCAGGTTCTGGCTGATTTCCCATTGCTGGTTCAGGCTCAGGCTGCGCCGTACTTCGCCATTGGTGAAGTAATCACCTTTGGCCTCCAGGGTCATGTTGCCCAGTCCGTTGCGCCACAGCAGCCCGCCATTGAACCCCGCGGCCGGGGCAATGAATTCGGCGAAGTCGTTGTGGTGTTCGACCCGCACCGTGCCCAAGGCAAAACCGAGCAAGCCATCGGCCAGTTGCCAGGTACCGCCGGCGCCGCCATTCACATGGCTTACCAGCACCTCGTCATCATGCTTGCCGGGTACCCGTTCCAGCCCGCCAGCCACCTGCCATGACCAAGGCTTGAGCAACGCATTGCGTGGGGTCAGCGAGCGGATGGTGGCCAAGTCCAGGCGTTGTACCTGCCAGTCGTTGCCTTCGTACTGGCGCACTTTCAATTGCAGGATTTCGATCTGGGCGCCCAGCGGAAAGCCATAGGCGTTGTCGTTCAGGTCGTGGTAGGCCATGCGCAGGCCATACTCGGCGTAGGCACGGTCTTCACGGGTGCCCACGCCCAGTTGCCAGGTACGTGAGTCATGGCCGTCTTCGGGCAGGCCGGGGCGCTCTACCTGCAGCGGTGGGGGCGGGTTGCCGTTGATCGCCCGCAGCAGTTCGAAGCTGCGCTTGGCTTGGCCCGGGTCACGCTCCTGACCGTTGGCACGGTAGCGCTCGAGGCGATAGGCGGCGTCCTGCACCAGCGCCTGGCGCTCGCGGGGCAGCGCCTTGAACGCAGGGCTCTGCAGTTGCGCGGTGTCGGCGCTGACCGCCAGCACCTGTTGCTTTTCGTTATGGTCCAGCGGCTCGGCGCGGGCCAGCAGTTCACGTTCGCGCGAAGGGCGGTAGGTTTCGCTGGCGACCAGGCCGGACTGCTTCACGGCCTTGACCGTGTCGGTGGGGATGGCGGTCAGCGGAAACTGCGATGTCAGGTCCAGGCTTGGGCGGGCCACCTGCAGCAGTTCCAGCAGGCGGTACGAGCAGTTTTCGTCGAAGAAGAAGTAATCGAACTGGATCTGCTTCAGTTCCCATACATGCTCGACCATGCGCCCGGTTTCCTGTGGGGTCAGGTCCAGCTGATATTCCCACAGGTCGCGGTTTTCCAGGCTGCGGTATTCGGAGAGCTTCTCTTGGTAGGGCATCAACGCGAACAGCCCCGGGTAGCCGCCCATCAGGCCTTTCCAGGCATACAGGATGCTGTTGTCGCTGCCCTCGATGTAGGCGCCGAAGTTGATTGCGTAGCTCAGCAGCGTGGTGTCGTCGCTGCGGGTATTGGACTGGTCGATGCGCAGCAGGGTATGGCCGAACATCGACGAGGGGCTGTTCAGGTAGGCCGCCGGAAAGATCAGCGCGGCACTATGCGGGTCGACCGACTTGTACCAGGTGTTGAACGCCTGGCAGTCCGGTTGTGGCAAACCTTGCAAATTCAGCTGCTCACGCAGCCAGCGAGTGCGTGCGGGGAATACGCACTGGGCATGTTTGTCGCCGAGGCTGGCCGGGGCGTACAGGGCTTGCACCGTGGCTTGCAGCTCCTGGTCGGGGTGGTGCGCACCGTCTTTGGCCAGGAAGAACGCGTCATCGTCCACATAGCTGCGCCAGCCACCGAGCTTGGCGGTTTCGTAATGGCCCAAGGCAATCCAGTAGGGGGTATTGGCCAGTTGCTGGAGGCGGCCTTGATCCAACACAGGGGCGGCGTGAACAGGGGCGCAGACACACAGCGCGAGGGCAGCGAAGCGTTTGAGCATATCGGGCAACTACTTCTGAACGATGCCGGAAAAGGCGAAACCCGCCCCCGAAGGGGCGGGAGCTGCAGCTTAGGCCTCGGTAGCGTATTTGGCCAGGCGTGGGTCGCCCTTCAGTACAGCGAGGGTGTTGCTGTGAACAGTTTCAGCAGTGACGTCGGCGCTGCTGAAGATCTGGTTGAAGTGCTGGTGGGTGACCGAGTTGAAGTAGCCACGGTCTTCCGGGGCCACGCCGAGTACCACGGCATAGGTGGTCAGTGCTTCACCTTGGCCCATGGCCATGTCTTCGGAAAGCTCGTTCATCATGCCGTTCATGGCGAACCAGGACTTGCCGCCGTAGGTCAGCGAAGCCTTGGTCGAGCAGCCGTTGGTGCCGGAGGTCATACCGAAGGTGGCGTTACCAGAGGTGCCGTTGGTGGTGGAAGCCAGGAAGTGAGCCGGCGTGCCGCGCTGGCCCTCGAACAGCATGTTGCCCCAGCCGCAGTTCGGGCCGCCTGGCGCTTCTGCCATGGCGTTGAGCGAGACCACGGTGAACAGAGTACCCAGAAGAATCCGTTTCATAGCTTTTTTCTCTTTGTCATAACCAAGGGTCAGGGTTTCTGGCAACTCGGTTGCCAGGTCGGGAAAGCATTTCACCCACCCGCGCAGCTTGGAGTTTAGGCACGATCTAAAGGTTGCGTTGTTGATTGCGAAAAATTTGCTGTTCGAATACCTGCTCTGGCGGTGAGGTGCGGCGATATAAAGTCCCCGGGAGCCTTGCAAGGCGCGCGCGGGCAGCGCCAGAATGCTGCGTATCTGCCCCGCCGAAGTAAGGAAACCCAATGCCCGATCCTGTCGCTGCGCGCCTGCGTCTTGCGCCTGAAGCCCTGACCCGGCGTTTCTCACCCGAGCAGTTTGCCTTTACCAATACCGACGATCTGGAGCCGTTTCGCGGAGTCCTGGGCCAGGAGCGTGCTGTCGAGGCCCTGCAGTTCGGCGTGGCCATGCCACGCCCTGGTTACAACGTGTACGTGATGGGCGAGCCCGGCACCGGGCGTTTCTCGTTCGTCAAACGCTACCTCAAGGCCGAAGGCAAACGCCAGCAGACCCCGGCCGACTGGGTATACGTCAACCACTTCGATGACACCCGCGAGCCGCGGGCACTGGAGCTGCCGTCCGGCACCGCCACCGAGTTCATCGCCGACATGGGCGGCCTGATCGACAACCTGCTGGCCACCTTCCCGGCGGTGTTCGAGCACCCGTCGTACCAGCAGAAGAAGGGCGCCATCGACCGCGCCTTCAACCAGCGCTATGACCGTGCCCTGGATGTGATCGAGCGGGCGTCGCTGGAGAAGGACGTGGCCTTGTACCGCGACTCCAGCAACGTCGCCTTTACCCCCATGGCCGATGGCAAGGCGCTGGACGAAGCGGAATTCGCCCAGTTGCCGGAAGAGGTGCGCGAGCAGTTCCACGACGACATCGCCCAGCTCGAGGAGCAGCTGAACGAAGAGTTGGCCAGCCTGCCGCAATGGAAGCGCGAGTCGAACAACCAGTTGCGCCAGCTGAACGAAGAAACCATCACCCTGGCCCTGCAACCGCTGCTGGCGCCGCTTTCGGAAAAGTACGCCGAGAACGCCGCGGTCTGCGCCTACCTGCAATCGGTGCAATTGAACCTGCTGCGCACCGTGGTCGAGCAACTGGTCGATGACAGCAAGACCGACGCCGTTGCCCGCAAGCTGCTGGAAGAGCAATACGCGCCAAGCCTGGTGGTGGGCCACTACGCCGACGGTGGCGCACCGGTGGTGTTCGAGCCGCACCCGACCTACGACAACCTGTTTGGCCGCATCGAATACAGCACCGACCAGGGCGCGCTGTATACCTCGTATCGCCAGTTGCGCCCGGGGGCGCTGCACCGGGCCAATGGCGGCTTCCTGATCCTCGAGGCCGAGAAAATGCTGGGCGAGCCATTCGTGTGGGACGCGCTCAAGCGTGCGCTGCAATCGCGCAAGCTGAAGATGGAATCGCCGATCGGTGAGCTGGGCCGGGTGGCTACTGTCAGCCTGCAGCCGCAGATGATCCCGCTCAACGTCAAGCTGGTGATCATCGGCTCGCGGCAGCTGTACTACGCACTGCAGGACCACGACTCGGACTTTCAGGAGATGTTCCGCGTGCTGGTCGACTTCGACGAAGACATGCCCATGGTCGACGAGAACCTGGAGCAATTCGCCCAGCTGTTGCGCACCCGCACCAACGAGGAAGGCATGGCGCCGCTGACCAGCGATGCGGTGGCGCGCCTGGCCACGTTCAGCGCTCGCCTGGCGGAGAACCAGTCGCGCTTGTCGGCCCGTATCGGCGACCTGTTCCAGCTGGTCAGCGAAGCCGACTTCATCCGCCAGCTGGCCGGTGACGAAATGACTGACGCCGGCCATATCGAGCGGGCGCTCAAGGCCAAGGCCACTCGTACCGGCCGGGTATCGCAGCGGGTCCTGGACGACATGCTTGCCGGCATCATCCTGATCGACACTGAAGGTGCGGCGATCGGCAAGTGCAACGGGCTGACGGTGCTGGAAGTCGGCGATTCGGCGTTCGGCATGCCTGCACGTATTTCGGCCACGGTATACCCAGGCGGCAGCGGTATCGTCGACATCGAGCGAGAGGTCAACCTGGGCCAGCCGATCCACTCCAAGGGGGTGATGATCCTTACCGGTTATCTGGGCAGCCGCTACGCCCAGGAATTCCCGTTGGCGATTTCCGCGAGTATCGCCCTGGAGCAGTCCTACGGCTATGTCGACGGTGACAGCGCCTCGCTGGGGGAGGCGTGCACGCTGATCTCGGCCTTGTCGCGTACACCGCTCAAGCAGTGCTTCGCCATTACTGGCTCGATCAACCAGTTTGGTGAAGTGCAGGCCGTGGGTGGGGTGAACGAGAAGATCGAGGGCTTCTTCCGGCTGTGCGAAGCGCGTGGTCTGACGGGCGAGCAGGGGGTCATCATCCCGCGTGCCAACGTGGCTACCCTGATGCTCGACGAGCGTGTGTTGCAGGCTGTGGAGAACGGCATGTTCCACGTTTACGCCGTCAGCCAGGCCGACGAGGCGCTCAGCCTGCTGGTGGGCGAAGAAGCCGGGGTGCTGGATGACAAGGGCCAGTTCACCGAGGGCAGTGTCAACGCCCGGGTGGTGGAGCGCCTGCGGGAAATTGCCGAGATGATCAGCGAGGAAGAGATCGAAAAGGCGGAAAAGGAGCGCCTTGAGGAAGTCATCGCCCAGGCCAAGCCTACCTGAGTCAATAAACCGGCGCTGGCGGCCATGTGCTACCGTTCAGCGCCGGTTTTCCAACTTTCTGTTTTGCTCTTCTATGCTGGAACTTAAGGAAGGAACAGCGTTCAGGATGGAAACAGCCTGAGGGTTTCAGGCTGAACAAGGCTCATTGGAGGGGACGCGGCCATGCGCAACCTCAGCCTCACACGCCAGTGCCTGGGCCTGGTGACCCGCATCGAATGCAGCATTCGCCCATTGGCCGGTGACACCGGCATGTGGACCTTGCTGTTCGCCGCCGGCATGGCCGGTGAGCAACCCTCTGCAATCAAGGCCCAGGGGCCGTTCCATGGCCCAGTGGTGGCCGAGTCGGTGCTGCATGCCATCGTCGACAGCCTGACCCTGCACGGGTACCAGGTGGCAGAAGACCCGCAGATCTGGTGCTTGCACCTGCAGGCGCAGCTGCGCCGGATCAACGGCGAGCGCTGCCGGAACCTGGGGGATTACCAGTTCCATCCGGAGACCTGAGCGAGCGCTAGGGCCGCTTTGCGGGCCGATCGCGACGCAAGGCCGCTCCTCCAGGGGGCGTGGTCTTCTGGATCGGGCTTTTGCTGCATCAGGTGGCTGGCTATACTCGCCATCGCTTTTTTAGTCACCTGATGAGTCCCGAACTTCATGGAACGTATCCTCGAAAACGCGATGTATGCCTCGCGCTGGCTGCTCGCCCCGATCTACTTCGGCCTGTCACTCGGCCTGCTGGCCCTGGCGCTGAAATTTTTCCAGGAAGTGGTCCACGTCCTGCCCAACGTCTTCGCCCTCAGTGAAGCCGACCTGATCCTGGTGATCCTGTCGCTGATCGACATGTCGCTGGTGGGCGGCCTGCTGGTGATGGTGATGATTTCTGGCTACGAGAACTTCGTCTCGCAGTTGGACATCGACGAAAGCAAGGAAAAGCTCAACTGGCTGGGCAAAATGGACTCTTCGTCGCTGAAGATGAAGGTGGCCGCATCGATCGTGGCCATTTCGTCCATTCACCTGCTGCGCGTGTTCATGGACGCACAGAACATCTCCACCGACTACCTGATGTGGTACGTGATCATTCACATGACCTTCGTGGTTTCGGCGTTCTGCATGGGCTACCTGGACAAGCTGACCAAGCACTGAGTCGCACGGGCCCGTTCGTGCGCCCCGCCTCCGGCCTGGTAGCTGCTCGCGGCGGCCCAGTGTGCTAGGCTGCTCGCCCTTTTCATCAAGGGCGCGGCTGCACTGCGCCCTGCAGTGGAGCACGACAATGTCCGAACTCAACCTGTCCACCGACGAAACCCGCGTCAGCTACGGTATTGGCCGTCAGCTGGGCGGCCAGCTGCGCGACAACCCGCCACCAGGCGTCAGCCTGGAAGCGATCCTGGCCGGCCTGACCGACGCTTTCAACGGCGCCGACAGCCGCGTCAGCGAAGCCGACCTGTCGGCCAGCTTCAAGGTCATCCGCGAAGTGATGCAAGCCGAAGCGGCGGCCAAGGCCGAAGCCGCTGCTGCCGCGGGCAAGGAATTCCTGATCGAGAACGCCAAGCGTGATGGCATCACTACCCTGGCTTCCGGCCTGCAGTTCGAAGTGCTGACCGCCGGCGAAGGCGCCAAGCCAAGCCGTGAAGACAGCGTGCGCACGCACTACCACGGCACCCTGATCGACGGCACTGTGTTCGACAGCTCCTACGAGCGTGGCCAGCCGGCTGAATTCCCGGTCGGCGGCGTGATCGCTGGCTGGACCGAAGCGCTGCAGCTGATGAACGCAGGCAGCAAATGGCGCCTGTACGTGCCGAGCGAGCTGGCTTACGGCGCCCAAGGCGTGGGCAGCATCCCGCCGCACAGCGTGCTGGTGTTCGACGTCGAGCTGCTCGACGTTCTGTAAGATCGCCGGGGCCGCTTTGCGGCCCATTCGCGGGCTCGCCCGCTCCCACAGGTGCCGCGTTACCTTCCAGGCTTGTGCAGTACCTGTGGGAGCTGGCTTGCCAGCGATGAGGCCGGCGCTGCCAACCTCAATTCCAATCCGTTCCCCCGGGGCGCAACGCCTGCGCATAGCAGAACAGAAACAGATTGCGCACCAGCTCCTTCAATACCCCCGGTTCACTCGAATTCAACCCGCTCATGTCCAGGTCGCCCTGGTCACGCAGTTCGTCGAGGGCTTCTGCTTCGAGTACCGCGCACACTTCGCCGGTTTCCCGATGAAGAATGCGCAGGTAGGGGTGAGGGCGGTCCAGCCAGGCGTCGATCAGATAAGTCATGGCTACTCTCCTTGGAAATCGATTCCAATGAGAATAATTCTTATTATCAGAATAGCAAGCGCCAATTGGCGGAATTCATGTAATCAGACTTTGCGAACGAACTCGGACTTCAGCTTCATGGCGCCGATGCCGTCGATCTTGCAGTCGATGTCGTGGTCGCCATCGCACAGGCGGATGTTCTTGACCTTGGTGCCGACCTTGACCACCAGGGATGAACCCTTGACCTTCAGGTCCTTGATCACGGTGACGGTGTCGCCATCCTGCAGGATGTTGCCGACCGAATCCTTTTTCACCACGTCGTCGCTGGCAGCCTCGGCATCGCCGCTGGCCGACCACTCGTGGGCGCATTCAGGGCAGATCAGCTGAGTGCCATCCTCATAGGTGTATTCGGAATTGCATTTCGGGCAGGGTGGCAGAGTGCTCACTTCGGTTCCTCAAACAAACAGACGGGCGGTAGAAAGCCCGCATTGTAAAAGGTATTTTTCCAGAAGGGATTATGTCCGGACAAAAGCAATCGCGGGCTTGCCCGCTCCCACAGCGCCAGCATCAACCTGTGGAAGCGGGCAAGCCCGCGAAGAAGCGGCTCGGTGGGTCAGTGCGTGCGCGCGACTGCAAACTCGCTCAGCTCAACCAGCGCATCGCGGTACTCGCTGGCCGGCAGCACCTCAAGGCACGCAATGGCGCGCTTCACGTAATCACGAGCCAGCTCTGCGGTGTACTGCAGCGCACCCGATTCCTCGACTGCCACGCGAATCTGCTCAAGGTCTTCCAGGCCGCCCTTCTGAATGGCCTGGCGCACCAGCGCAGCCTGTTCGGCAGTGCCTTCGCGCATGGTGTAGATCAGCGGCAGGGTAGGCTTGCCTTCGGCCAGGTCGTCGCCAACGTTCTTGCCCAACGTCTGCGAGTCGCCCTTGTAGTCCAGCAGGTCGTCGACCAGCTGGAAGGCCACACCCAGGTGGTCGCCAAAGGTTCGCAGGGCTTCGCGCTGCGCGTCCGTGGCTTCGGCCAGCGCCGCGGCGCTGTGGGTGGAGGCTTCGAACAGCATGGCCGTCTTGCCACGGATGACCTCCATGTAGACTTCCTCGGTGGTGCTGGCGTCGCGTACCCGCGACAGCTGCAGCACCTCACCCTCGGCAATCACCCGGGTGGCCTTGGACAGGATCTGCATGACCGGCATCGAGCCCAGTTCGACCATCATTTCGAACGAGCGCGAATAAAGGAAGTCACCCACCAGCACGCTCGGCGCGTTACCCCACAGGGCATTGGCGGTGGAGCGGCCGCGGCGCATGCCGGACATGTCGACCACATCGTCGTGCAGCAGGGTGGCGGTGTGCAGGAACTCGATGGTGGCAGCCAGCAAGCGCAGGTCGTCGCCTTCACGGCCCAGGGCCTTGCCACACAGCAGGACCAGCAGGGGGCGCAGGCGCTTGCCGCCGGCGGACGTGATATAGTCGCCGATCTTCGATACCAGCGGCACGCGCGAGGTCAGCTGCTTCTTGATGATCTCGTCGACGGCGCTGAAATCATCAGCTACCGCGCGGTAGAAGGTTTGGGGTTGCATCGGCTGCTCCAGTGAGGTTGCGCGGCATGCTAGGTCGCAGGTCCCGGTGTGTCAAGGCGCGGTGCCAGCTGGCCGGGGGCGGCACTTGCAAGCAAAACCGTGGTTGCGTACAATCGCGCACCCTAACTTCCTGGGCAGCACCTGCCTTACGCAATTGCGCCGGGCCGTTCCAGCCCTGTGCAGCCATGCCAGCCAATACTCATCATATAAAGCGCTGGGTGAGCAGGATTATCGGAGAAATACCATGTCTTACGCAGTAATCGTTACCGGCGGCAAGCAGTACAAAGTCGCTGAAGGTGAATTCCTCAAGATCGAAAAACTGGAAGTCGCCACTGGCGAATCCGTGACTTTCGATCGCGTCCTGCTGGTCGCCAACGGTGAAGAAGTCACCATCGGTGCTCCAGTTGTTGCTGGCGCTAAAGTAGTGGCCGAAGTCGTTTCGCAAGGCCGCCACGACAAGGTTCGCATCATCAAGTTCCGTCGTCGTAAGCACCACATGAAGCGTATGGGCCACCGCCAGTGGTTCACCGAGATCAAAATCACCGGCATCCAGGCTTAATCCCCTAGATCCCCTGAATTTATTTGGAGAATTGAACCATGGCTCACAAGAAGGCTGGTGGTAGTACTCGTAACGGTCGCGACTCAGAATCGAAACGCCTTGGCGTGAAGATGTATGGCGGCCAGGTTATCAAGCCAGGCAACATCATCGTCCGTCAGCGCGGCACCGAATTCCACGCTGGCTACGGCGTTGGCATGGGCAAGGATCACACCTTGTTCGCCAAGATCGAAGGCGTGATCAAGTTCGAGAAGAAAGGCGAGTTCATGCGCCGTTACGTGAGCATCGTCGCCGCTTAATCGCGACGTCGCTCCTGAAGCCCCGTCATGCGACGGGGCTTTTTCGTTTGTGGTGAGCCTCTTGCAAAGCTGTTTGTCTGGGTTGCCGGCGTTGGTTTCTACGGTCGTACGGGGCCGCCGCGCTCATTTTTGCAAGAGCCTCATGTTTTTGAGTCATTCAGCTCGTCTGCCGACGAGAGGCGGTTTTAATGAAGTTTGTTGACGAAGTATCTATTCGGGTCAAGGCCGGTGACGGCGGCAACGGTTGCATGAGCTTCCGTCGCGAGAAGTTCATCGAGAACGGCGGCCCCAATGGCGGGGATGGCGGTGACGGCGGCTCGGTGTACATGGTTGCCGACGAAAACCTGAACACCCTGGTCGACTACCGCTACACCCGTCACCACGAAGCCCAGCGCGGCGCCAACGGCGGCAGCACCGACTGCACCGGCAAGAAGGGTGAAGACCTGTTCCTGCGTGTACCGGTCGGCACCACCGTGATCGATGCTTCCACCCAGGAAGTGATCGGTGACCTGGTCACCCCGGGGCAGAAACTGATGGTCGCCCAGGGCGGCTGGCACGGCCTGGGCAACACGCGCTTCAAGTCCAGTACCAACCGGGCACCGCGCCAGACCACCCCAGGCAAGCCGGGTGAGCAGCGTGACCTGAAGATGGAAATGAAAGTGTTGGCCGACGTGGGCCTGCTGGGCCTGCCAAACGCCGGCAAAAGCACCTTCATTCGCTCGGTCTCGGCCGCCAAGCCGAAAGTGGCCGATTACCCGTTCACCACCCTGGTGCCGAACCTGGGGGTGGTCAGCGTCGACCGCTGGAAGAGCTTCGTCATCGCCGACATCCCCGGCCTGATCGAAGGTGCTTCCGATGGCGCTGGCCTGGGTATCCGCTTTCTCAAGCACCTGGCCCGCACCCGCGTGCTGCTGCACCTGGTGGACATCGCGCCGCTGGACGAGAGCAGCCCTGCCGACGCAGCCGAAGTGATCGTCAACGAGCTGACCCGCTTCAGCCCGTCGCTGGCTGAGCGTGAGCGCTGGCTGGTGCTGAACAAGGCCGACATGGTCATGGACGACGAGCGCGACGCGCGCGTGCAGGAAGTGGTCGAGCGCCTGCAGTGGGACGGTCCGGTCTACGTGATTTCGGCCATCTCCAAGCAGGGCACCGAAAAGCTCAGCCACGATCTGATGCGCTACCTCGAAGACCGCGCCGACCGTCTGGCCAACGACCCGGCCTACGCCGAAGAGCTGGCCGACCTCGACCAGCGCATCGAAGACGAAGCCCGTGCCCAGCTGCAGGCCCTGGACGACGCCCGCACCCTGCGCCGCACCGGCGTCAAGAGCGTGCACGACATCGGCGACGATGACGGTTGGGACGATGATTTCGAGGACGACGAAGACGGCCCGGAAATCATTTACGTGCGCGACTGACCGGTTGCAGTACACTAAACGCCGCTCTCTGGAGCGGCGTTTTTGTATCCACGGTATCTACAGATTCGACATAGGTTGGAAGAAGATGCGAAGCAAGGTGACGGGCGCCAAGCGCTGGGTCGTGAAGATTGGCAGTGCTCTGCTGACCGCCGATGGCAAGGGCCTCGACCGCGGGGCCATGGCCGTTTGGGTCGAGCAGATGGTCGCGCTGCGTGAGGCGGGCGTGGAGTTGGTACTGGTGTCCTCCGGGGCCGTTGCTGCCGGCATGAGCCAGCTGGGCTGGACCTCGCGACCGAGCGCGATGAACGAGCTGCAGGCCGCTGCTTCGATCGGCCAGATGCGCCTGGTGCAGGCCTGGGAGTCGAGCTTCGGCGAGCACGGCAAGCACACCGCGCAGATCCTGCTGACCCATGACGACCTGTCCGACCGCAAGCGTTACCTGAACGCGCGCAGCACCCTGCGTACCTTGGTTGACCTGGGTGTGGTGCCCGTCATCAACGAAAACGACACTGTGGTCACCGACGAAATCCGTTTCGGCGACAACGACACCCTGGCGGCGCTGGTGGCCAACCTGGTCGAGGCCGACCTGTTGGTGATCCTTACCGACCGTGATGGCATGTTCGACGCCGACCCGCGCAACAACCCCGAGGCCCAGCTGATCTACGAAGCCCGTGCCGACGACCCGGCGCTGGATGCCGTGGCCGGCGGCACCGGTGGCGCGCTGGGCCGTGGCGGCATGCAGACCAAGCTGCGCGCCGCGCGCCTGGCTGCCCGCTCGGGTGCCCACACCATCATCATCGGTGGCCGCATCGAGCGCGTGCTCGACCGCCTTAAGGCGGGCGAGCGTCTGGGGACCTTGCTGTCGCCCGAGCGCGGCATGCTCGCCGCGCGCAAGCAGTGGCTGGCTGGCCACTTGCAAACCCGTGGCACCCTGGTGCTGGATGCCGGTGCCGTGCAGGCGCTGCGCCAGGCCAACAAGAGCCTGCTGCCGGTGGGTGTGAAAACCGTGCAGGGCAGTTTCCGCCGTGGCGAGATGGTGGTGTGCGTCGGCCCTGACGGTGCAGAGGTCGCCCGTGGCCTGGCTAACTACAGCGCCCTGGAGGCGCAGAAGATCATTGGCCAGCCTTCGGATGCCATCGAGAGCACCTTGGGCTACATTGCGGAGCCAGAACTGGTGCACCGCGACAACCTGGTTCTGGTCTGAGGGTTTGGCTGTGTTGAAAAGGATGATTGCCGTTGCCGCGTTGGCCTTGCCCATGCTGGCCGGGGCTGAGGAAATCGGCCAGGTGTCCACCGTGTTCAAGTTCCTTGGGCCGAACGACCGCATCGTGGTGGAAGCCTTCGACGACCCCAAAGTCGAAGGTGTGACCTGCTACCTGTCGCGGGCCAAGACGGGCGGGGTCAAAGGCGGGTTGGGCCTGGCCGAAGATCGGGCAGAGGCCTCCATCGCCTGCCGCCAGGTCGGGCCGATCAGCTTCAAGGGTGAGCTCAGGGATGGCGAGGAGGTGTTCAAGGAGCGCACCTCGCTGGTGTTCAAGACCATGCAGGTGGTGCGCTTCCTCGACAAGAAGCGCAATACCCTGGTGTACCTGGTGTACAGCGACCGCATCGTCGAGGGCAGCCCGCAGAATGCGGTGACTGCCATTCCGATTCTGCCTTGGGCGCATTGATAGCCTGGTAGATTGCCGGGAGGCCTTCGGCCTCCATTCGCGGGTGAACCCGCTCCTACACTGTTACGCAATTC
>NZ_JBICMS010000097.1:0-902 GCF_043106615.1 Pseudomonas sp. CJQ_9
TCACGGATAGCGAAGCGCAGACCGTCTTCCATTGCGATGGTCTTGATCAGGGTAACAGTCATCTGAATGTTGTCACCTGGCATTACCATTTCAACGCCTTCCGGCAGTTCGCAGTTACCGGTCACGTCAGTGGTACGGAAGTAGAACTGAGGACGGTAGCCTTTGAAGAACGGAGTGTGACGGCCGCCTTCTTCCTTCGACAGAACGTAGACTTCTGCGGTGAACTTGGTGTGCGGCTTGACCGAACCTGGCTTGACCAGAACCTGGCCACGCTCAACGTCGTCACGCTTGGTACCACGCAGCAGAACGCCGCAGTTCTCGCCAGCACGGCCTTCGTCCAGCAGCTTGCGGAACATCTCAACACCGGTGCAGGTGGTGGTGGTGGTGTCACGCAGACCAACGATTTCCAGCGGATCCTGAACGCGGACGATACCACGCTCGATACGGCCGGTAACAACGGTACCACGACCCGAGATCGAGAATACGTCTTCGATTGGCATCAGGAATGGCTGGTCGATGGCACGAACTGGCTCAGGGATGTAGGCATCCAGAGTTTCTACCAGCTTCTTGACAGCGGTAGTGCCCATTTCGTTGTCGTCTTTGCCTTCCAGCGCCATACGAGCCGAACCGATGATGATCGGGGTGTCGTCGCCTGGGAAGTCGTAGGTGGACAGCAGGTCGCGAACTTCCATCTCGACCAGTTCCAGCAGCTCAGCGTCGTCTACCAGGTCAGCCTTGTTCAGGAAGACCACGATGTACGGAACGCCAACCTGACGGGACAGCAGGATGTGCTCACGGGTTTGTGGCATCGGACCATCGGCGGCCGAGCAAACCAGGATCGCGCCGTCCATCTGGGCAGCACCGGTGATCATGTTCTTCACGTAGTCAGCGTGACCTGGGCA
>NZ_JBICMS010000098.1:0-21305 GCF_043106615.1 Pseudomonas sp. CJQ_9
TCAGCCCTGATGCGGTCCCTGTGGGAGCTGGCTTGCCGGCGATGGGCTGCAGGGCAGCCCCAATTACACGACGGTTCAGGAAGCCAGTGCCTGCGAACGCGGGCACGCGGGCATCTCGTAGCGGTGTGGCTGCTGCCGGGCCAGGCGGGCCTGCACGTCCACCGCTGCGGCCCTGACCTTCTGCGCCCAGTGCTGGTCCTGCGGGCACACCACCACAACGCGGAAACCATGGTCCACGCCTTCCAGCCGCACGCCTTCGGAGTCATCCACATGCAGGTCGATATCGAACGCCGAAGGCAATTTTGACGGGGAATGCTCCAGGCCATTCTGGGCCAATATGTGCTGGTGGCGGTCACTGTTGACCACCCCGTCGACATGAATGCCGTACAGCAGCAACCAACGGCGGATGTACGCTGGGGTGCGCCCGGACGAGGTATAGATCCAGATGCTGCAGCCCTGGCGGCGCAGGTCGCGAATCAGCTCGCGGGTACCGCTGCGCAGGGGCTCACCGAGCCAACGGTGGACGAAGCCCGGCAACCTGCTGTGCTCGGCGGCCGCGTGCTCAGGCTGGCAGGCCAGGGTGTCGTCGATATCGAACGAAATGCGCACCTGGCCACGCTTGAGCTTGCGCTCGATGGCCTGCCGCCCGCGCTCTATCAGGGTGAACGGTTGCATCAGCGCCCTCCCGCGCAAACAGGCACCGGGGTGGCGCCCAGGAAGAACTTGCCGGGCGCAGGCGCCTTGGCTTCGAGGAACGCGGCGTACTTTTTCTTGATCTTGGGCAGTTCGTACAAAGCCTTGACACCGTGTTTGGCGGAATTACGTATGACCGAGGACGGGTTGAAGTAGCCCTCGGCGTTGTCCAGCGACAGCACGAATGGCGGCAGCCCGGCTCGCATCAGCAGGTAACTGACAATGAGCGAGCCGGTGCGGTTGTTACCTTCGATGAACAGCTGTGGCTTGCTGAGGATACGTACGTACACACCGGCTGCCCGCTTCCAGATCGAATCGCTGCGGTAGGCGCAATACCAGTTGTGCAAGTCCTTGATGCCACCTTCCACATTGTTGAAAAAATGCGCTTCGGTTGCGGCCAGGTGCGCCGCGAACTCCTCGCGCCGGGCCGGGTCACGGCCGCACAGCACCGTGGCGTTGATTTCCAGCATCAGGTTCAGCTGTTGCAGGTCGAACAGGTCTATTCCGCGAGCGACATAGTCGTCAATCAGCGCGTAGCCTTCAACCACATTCAGCAGCACCTCGTCGGTGAACGGGTCCCGCGGTTCGGTAAAATGTTGGCTCAGCTCGGCAAAATGGCCCTGCACCTCGCGCAGTGCGCGCTCTACCGCAGACAGATCTAATCGACGCATCGGTTGCATTGGAAATCCTGGGTAACACTTTAACCAAAGGTTGTGCGGGCACTGCCGCAACCTCCCTGGTTGCAGCACCGCCCCCTTGTGCAGCGATGGGTCAGCTGAACTTGCCGCTGATGTAATCACTGGTCAGTTGTTCACGTGGGTTCTGGAAGATCTGCGCGGTCGGCCCCATCTCGACCAGGTAGCCGGTACGGGTACCCTGCGAGATATCGACCGAGAAGAACGCCGTGGTGTCGGCAACGCGAATCGCCTGCTGCATGTTGTGGGTCACCAGGGCGATGGTGTAGTCCTTCTTCAGCTCGACCATCAGCTCTTCCACGCGGCGGGTGGCAATGGGGTCAAGTGCCGAGCACGGCTCGTCCAGCAGCAGCACTTCCGGCTCGGTGGCAATGGCCCGGGCGATACACAGGCGCTGCTGCTGGCCGCCGGACAACGACAGGCCGCTGACCTTGAGCTTATCCTTCACTTCGTCCCACAGCGCCGCGCCTTGCAGGGCGTGTTTCACGCGGTCGCCCAGGTCGCCCTTGTAGCGGTTCAGGCGCAGGCCAAAGGCAACGTTGTCGAAAATGCTCATGGAAAACGGATTGGGCTGCTGAAACACCATGCCGATGTAGCGGCGCACCACTACCGGGTCTACGCCCTTGCCATACACATCCTGGCCCAGGAAGTGCACGTGGCCCTCGAAGCGGAAGCCTTTCACCAGGTCGTTCATGCGGTTCAGGCTACGCAGCACGGTGCTCTTGCCGCAGCCGGACGGGCCGATGAAGCCGGTAATCTCGTTCTTGCGGATCGGCACATGGCTGTCGCGCACGGCCATGAAGTTGCCGTAGAAGATCTTGTCCAGCTTGCAGTCCATGACGATGGGTGTGGCTTCGCTGGCCACGGGAGCGGCACGTTGTGCGGTGGATACGTTCAAGATGGATGCTCCCTGTTCTCAATACTTGGGCTTGCCGAATACACGGCTAAGGATGTTAATGACCAGCACGATCATGACCAGCACCAGCGAGGCCGCCCAGGCGAGCTCCAGCTGGTTGTCGAACGGCATGCCAGAGAAGTTGTAGATCAGCACCGCCAGCGAGGCAGTGGGGTTCATCACTGCCAGGTCACCGTTGTGGTAGATCCAGTAGTTGCTGAACAGCGCGGTGAACAGCAATGGCGCGGTTTCACCTGCGGCGCGGGCCACGGCCAGCATTACGCCGGTGAGAATGGCCGGCAAGCCGGTGGGCAGCACGATCTTGCAGATGACCTGGGCACGGGTGCAGCCCATGCCGTAGGCAGCGTCCTTCATGATCTTGGGTACCATCTTCATCGCCTCTTCGGCGGTCAGTACCACAATCGGCAGCATCAGCACCGCCAGTGCTACCCCGCCTGCCGGTGCCGAATAGGTGCCGGTAGTCATTACCACCAGAGCGTAGGCAAACACACCGGCCAGGATCGATGGCAGGCCGGTGAGCATCTTGGCGGCAAACCTTGCAGCGTTGGCCAGCTTGCTGTCCGGGCCCAGCTCGGCAAGGAACACCGCGGCCAGGATACCCACCGGTACCGCGATGGCGGCAGCGATGCCGACCATGACGAAGGTACCGGCCATGGCGTTGCCGAAGCCGCCGCCCATCTCGAACCCCGTCGGCGGCAGTTCGGTAAACACTTCCAGGTTCAGGCGGGCGCCGCCGCGGGTGATCAGCATGTACAGCACGGAAATCAGCGGCACACTGGCCAGCAACGCGGCCAACCAGGCCAGGATGGTCAATACCAGGCTGCGCAGGGCGCGGCCTTCGAGCCGGCGCTGCAAGCTGGGCAACGCGGCGGCAGGGGTTGTCAGGTTGGTCATTGTTTATTCCCCCGCTGGGCGTAGAGCATGATCATCGAGCCAAGCACGTTCACCAGCAGGGTGATGAACATCAGTACCAGTGCCGCATACATCAGCACTTCGATCTCGTTCGGGCCGGCTTCCGGGAAGTTCAGCGCCAGCAGCGCCGCCAAGGTATTGGCCGGGGCGAACAAGGACACGGAAATGGTGTTGGCATTGCCCACCAGCATGGCCAGCGCCATGGTTTCGCCCAGTGCCCGGCCAAGGCCCAGCACCAGCGAGCCAAAGATACCGGTGGCCGCAGAAGGCACCATCACTTTCAGGATGGCCTCCCAGTGCGTGGTGCCCATGCCGTAGGCGGCCTGCTTGGTTTTCATCGGCACGCTGGTCAGCGCGTCTTGCGAAACGGCAGCAATGGTCGGCAGGATCATGATCGCCAGAACCAGTGCGGCCGGCAGCAGGCCGGGCCCGCTGAGGGAGGTGCCAAAAAACGGGATCCAGCCCAGCTCGCTGTTCAACCAGGTGGTCAGGGGGCGAATGGCCGGGATGACCACATAGATGCCCCAGAGGCCATAGACCACGCTGGGGATGGCGGCGAGCAGCTCGACGATGGTGCGGAACACCGCGGCAAGCCTGGCCGGAAGGAAATCCTGGGTGAGGAAAATGGCCATGCTGACGCCGAAGAAACCGGCAATCAACAGGGCGATGAACGCGCTGTAGAGCGTACCCCAGATCGCCGGCAGAATACCGTACTTGCCTTGGTTTACATCCCAGACAGTGCCCAGGAGCACGTCGAAACCGTGCTTTTCAATGCCGGGCAGTGCCTTGCGGCCCACTTCGTAGACCAGCGCGAAAACCAGCGCCAGTACCAGCACCACCCCGATACGGGCAAGCGCACGGAAGGTGCGGTCGACCAGAAAGTCTTTCGTAGACGGCGGCTGGCACGCGGAATCGGGATTATCCGGTATGGCAAAAGGTGTGTTCATGGCGTATTCCGGGACAAGGGACAAACACCCCCGGCATGGCTTCATGCCGCTGCCGGGAGCGCCTGGGTGTTACTGGATGTTTGCAGACGCTTTGCGCACCTGGTCGACAACCGATGGCGGCAGCGGGATGTAGCCCATGGAGTCGGCAATCTTCTGGCCCTGGGTCAGGCCGTACTCGACCATCTCACGCATGGCCTTGGCCTTTGCCGGGTTGCCGTTGTCCTTGCGGAAGATCATCCAGGTATAGGAGGTGATCGGGTAGGACTTGGCGCCTTCCGGGTCGGGCAGGTTGGCGACCAGGTTTTCCGGCAGTTTCACCGCTGCCAGGGCCTCGGCACCGCTTTCGGCATTCGGCACCACGTACTGGCCAGCCTTGTTTTCCAGGGCAGCGAAGTCCACCTTGGCCAGCTTGGCGAAGCCGTACTCGATGTAGCCAATGGCACCTGGGGTCTGGCGAACGGTAGCGGTCACCCCGTCGTTCTTCGGCGATTTGATGAACTTGTCGGTCGCTGGCCAGTTGACCGTGTTGCCCTCACCCAAGGTGCTCTTGAAGTCGGCGTTGATGGCCGACAGGTGCTTGGTGAATACGGCGTTGGTGCCACTGGAGTCGGCACGTACCACTACGGTGATGGGCAGGTCAGGCAGCTTCATCTGTGGGTTGGCAGCGGCAATTTTCGGGTCGTTCCACTGGGTGATCTTGCCGAGGAAGATGTTCGAGTACACATCGCGCGGCAACTTCAGGCCCTTGGGGTTGCCGGGCAGGTTGTAAGCCAGGACGATTTCGCCGGCGGTCATCGGCAGCAACTGGACGCCTTCGGCAACCTTGGCGATGTCGGCCTCGCTCATGGCCGAGTCGCTGGCGGCGAAGTCGACGGTCTTGTTCAGGAAGTCCTGAACGCCCGCGCCACTCCCCTTGGACTGGTAATCAACGGTAACGCCCGCTGTGTTCTTGCTGAAATCTTTGAACCAGGTCAGGTAGATCGGTGCCGGGAAGCTGGCGCCGGAACCGGTCAGGCGTACGTTTTCAGCAGCAAATGCAGCAGAAGTGGCGCAAAGCGAAACGGCAACGGCGAGTGCAGCAGACTTCATCAGGCGAATCATCGAAAAGCGCTCCTTGTGATGGCCGGCACACTTTGCATCAGCTGTGTTACAGCTTTGTGACCATTGAAAGGCAGGCCGTTCGTTGATCCCGATTCGGACAGGTGTATGCCACAAGGTATGCAGCGCCTGTGCGATCGAGCGCAGCTCGCGATGCGCCGCGCGGGCGGCGCTCGATCTCACAGGCGCTAAAAATGCTGCGGCTACCCTTGCCCGAAACCAGAGAATCTCCCACAGGGGCGGTTGTCGTCGATGCACGGCCGCGCTGCCGCTCGTCCAGTGACCGGCACTCTCTGGCGGGGAGCGTCTCAACCGTTCAGGTATAACTGCAGGAGTGAACACCATGCCACGCGGCGACAAAGGCAAGTACACCGAAAAACAGAAGCGCAAGGCCGAGCACATCGAGCACGGCTACGAGGATAAAGGCCTGCCCAAAGAGGAAGCCGAAGCGCGCGCCTGGGCCACGGTCAACAAGCAATCCGGCGGCGGTGAAAAGCAAGGCGGTTCGGGGAGCAGCACCTCTGCCAGCGAGAAGAAAACCGCCCGCGCCGATTCGGCCAGGCGGGCAGCACACACCCGCCAGGGGCAGGCGCGTTCATCTGGCAGCTCGCTGGAAAGCCAGACAAAGGAAAGCCTGCTGAAGGAAGCCCGTGGCAAAGCGATAAAAGGCCGCTCCAGGATGACCAAGGCCGAACTGGTCGCAGCCCTGCGCAAGCACGGCTGATTGCCCCCTCACCGCTTGGTGAGGGCCAGCCGTACGTGATCAAACCATGCCGGCGATCTCCGCAGCGTCGGCATCCGGGCAGCGGTTGCGGCAGTCACACTCGAATTCCGCCTGGGCTCGGGTGCCAAAGTTCAAGCTCAAACGCACCTTGTCTTGCGTATCGTAGAGGTCGTAACCCTCGCCCAATGCAGTCGGAAAGCCAAGCCGCCGAGGCTGAAACTCTTTCTTCAGCGGCACTGCGGGAACCACAACGAAGCGTGTTTGCATGATCATCCCTCTGCGGCCGTGGTTTAGTATTAGTACCGCTATGTGAAAGCATCAAGACGACTCATGCAATATTTTGGGTCGGCGGTCTGCATGCCAACGCGTCATTCGCCAGCAACCGCTCTGCGCCCAGCGTTTCATCGATGGCGCTAATGTTCACTATCACGCCGTTCGCCTGTCGGCCGCCCACACCCATCCCTATAATCCCCGGCCAATCCCCCCTCCCGCGCCTGCTACAGGCGTCATCCCTCCTTGGAATTCACCACCATGCCAAGTGCCAGCCAGGCCCCACGGGGCCGTCCTGAACATAATCAACAGAGCGTGACCCAGCAGTGGCTGGCGATCCTCTCGGTCGCCATTGGCGCCTTCGCCCTGGTCACCAGCGAATTTCTGCCAGTGGGCGTTCTCAACGATGTCGCCAGCGACCTGGGTATCAGTGCAGGCTTCGCCGGCCTGATGGTCACCCTGCCCGGCATCATGGCCGCGCTGGCCGCCCCGGCCATTTCCGTGGGCGTTGGCGCGCTGGACCGGCGCTACCTCCTGATCGGCCTGACGCTGATCATGATCATCGCCAACGGCATCGTCGCCTATGCGGGCGACTTCAGCCTGCTACTGGTCGGCCGGGTACTGTTGGGTGTCAGCATCGGCGGCTTCTGGGCCACGGCCATCGCCCTCAGCGGGCGCCTGGCACCTGAGGGCGTCGGCGTGGCCAAGGCCAACTCGATCATCATGGCCGGGGTGACCCTGGCGACGGTGGTGGGCGTGCCGGTAGGCACCTGGCTGAGTGGCCTACTGGGTTGGCGAATGACCTTCCTGGTGACTGCATTGGTGGGCGTGCCCGTGCTCTTGGCGCAGGTGTTGCTGCTGCCGCGGCTGTTGCCCGAAAAAGCCATTGCCGTGCGCGACCTGCCGGCGCTGTTCATCAACCCGCAAGCGCGCGTTGGCCTGATCGCCGTGCTGTTGATTGGCCTGGCGCACTTTGCCGCCTACACCTATGTAGCGCCGTTCTTCAAACAGAACGCCGGCTTCGACGGCCCGACCATCGGCTCATTGTTGCTGCTGTATGGCGTGGCCGGGTTCATGGGCAATATCTTCGCCGGCTTCGCAGCCAACCGCAGTGTGCGCCATTCGCTGATGCTGGTGGCACTGCTGATCGCCGCCAGCACAGCGCTGTTTCCGTACTTCGCCACCGGCCTGACCGGCGCGGCGATGCTGATTGCGCTATGGGGGTTTGCCTTCGGCGCGTTCCCGGCCTGCGCCAATATCTGGATGTTCGTGGTCGCACCCAAAGATGTCGAGCGGGGCATGCCGCTGTTCGTTGCCTTGTTCCAGGTGATCATTGCCGTGGGCTCGTTCTTTGGCGGGCAAGTGGTGGACCATATGGGCACTGCGGTGCTCTTGAGCCTGGCCACGGCGCTAGTGGGCTGTGGCTTCGTCACCGTTCTGGTGCTGGGGCGCAACGTCAGTAACGGCTTGGCCGAGCAACCTGCGTAAATGGCCGAGCGGGGTTGGCGGCCCTTGCCCCCCGCATCGGCAAGTTGTCATCCGTTCAGCTGAACAACCGGGCCAGGCACGCCAGCTTCTTCTTGTAAGAGCGGCGTGCCTCCAACGCCTGCTCCAGGCTGACTTTCAGAAAGCGTGCCTGCTGATTCGGCTGCATCTGCCCGATAAGGTCGAGGTCGGCGCTGATCACCGTGCCAATCATGGCGTAGCCACCGCCCGATACGGCATCCCGGTGCAGGATGATCGGCTCCAGCCCGGCCGGTACTTGGATCGAGCCGATGGGGTAACAGCTGTCGACGATGTTGGAAGGGTCCGAACCAGCACCGAACGGTTGCTCCCGTGGCTGGAAACTCAAGGCACTGCCACCTTTGTAGCGGTAGCCGATGCGATCCGCCTCGGAGCCTACCGTCCAGGCTTCGGTGAAGAAGCTTTGCGCAGCAGCCTCGGTCAGCCGGTGAAAATACAACCCCGGCACCACCCGCAGCACCACTTCGCCGCCCAGGGCCTGACGCAGTGCCATCGGCAGGCTTGCGCCGGCGCGGCCGTTGCCGGTGGGCGTACCGACCGGCAACAGGTCACCGGCCAGCAACTTGCGCCCCTGGAAGCCACCCAAGGCCCCTAGCGCGTAGGTCGATCGGCTCCCCAGCACCTCGGCCACATCAATACCCCCCGCCACTGCCAGGTAGGCCCGCGCGCCCGCCGTCGGGAAGCTGAAACGCAGCACCTGCCCGGCGCGCACGGCAAATGCCGTGTCCGGCCGCTGCCCGCGGCCATCGAGCAAGGCGGGCATCTGCGCACCGCACACTGCCACCAGCGCATCTGCCTGGAACTCAAGTTCAGGGCCGACCAGCGCACATTCCAGCCCGGCAGCGCCCGGCGGGTTGCCCACCAGGTAGTTGGCTGCGCTCAGGGCATACTGGTCGAGCGCGCCAGATGGCGGAATGCCCAGGTGGTAATAGCCTTCGCGCCCCAGGTCCTGCACGGAGGTCGCCAGGCCCGGTTTGAGTACCTTGATCATACCAGCACCTCCTGCAGCGATTTCGGGTAGCCGACCGGGTCGGCAAGGAATGCGTCCAGGGAAAACACCACCGGGCGAATGCGCAGATCGAAACGGCCCTCCTCCACCTCAGCCACTGCCTGGTCATAAGCGCGGCGGTCGATGGGTTTGAATTGCACGATGTCACCTGGGCGGAAGAACACCATGTGCTCCTTGAGGTAGTTCAAGGTCTGTTGCGGGTCGTAGATCGGTGCCGGGGTGACGCCGAACATCTGGTAACCGCCCGCGCCGCGCACCGAATAGATGCAACCGAAACAACCGCCATGGCCCAGGGTCAGGCGGGGCGTGTCGGTACGCGGCCGCAGGTACTTGGGCACCTGCAACTGCCGCTGGCGCTCGACCATCTGGAACATGAACGGCAGGCCGGCGACGAAGCCGACCATGGAAACGAACCACGGTGCACCGCTGTGCGCCGCAATGAACGCGTCGACATCGGCCAGGCCATTGATGCGGGCCGCGTACTCCAGGTCGGTGCTGGCCGGGTCCTGGTGGCGGTCACGGAAGCGCATCAAGGTTTCGTGGGTCCAGGGGTCGTTGTACAGCACCGGAATCTCGATGATGCGGGTATGCAACGAACGCTCGGCCACCGCCTGCGCTTCGGCACCGCGCACCGCTGCCAGCAGGGCATCGGGGGCGATGCGGTCGGGGTCGAAACGCACCTGGAACGACGCATTGGCCAGGCACACATCCAGCACGCCGTCCAGCGCCAGGCGCTCTACCGCACGGGTGACGGCCATACCTTTGAAGAAGGCTTCCAGCGACATGCTCTCGCTGACCTCGGCAAACAGGTGCTCGTCGGCGCCGAAGCTGTAGCGAATAGGCGTTGTAGCAAGCGATTCGGCCATGACTGTTCCTTTTCTTGAAATCTTTATAGAAAGGCAGGCGAAAACAACAGGATCAGGCTCCGGCCTGTGGCTGCCGGATGCCAGCGTCAGCGTGGTGAACGCACCACGATGCCAGCCTGGTCCAGCGCCTTGCGCGTGGCCTCGACCAGGTCGAGGGCGCCCGGCGTGTCACTGTGCAGGCAAATGGAGTCGAACTCGATGGCCAGGTCCTGGCCCTCGACAGTGCGCACCACACCTTGCCGACAAGCCCGCAGTACGCGCTCGGCGACCGCCAAAGGCTGGTAGCCCCTTACGTTACGGGTGAACACGATCGAGCCGCTCAGGTCGTACTCGCGGTCGGCATAGAACTCGCGCACCACCGGCTGACCAAGCTCCTGGGCAATGCGGCAGATCACCGAGCCGGGCATGCAGAACAGCAATAACTGCGGTTCGATCAGCCGCAGGTTTTCCACCAGCAAGCGTGCAGCTTGCTCGTCCCGGGCCAGGTGCATGTAAAGCGCCCCGTGGGGTTTGATGTGCTGCAGGTTCACGCCCTGGGCCCGGGCGATTTCACGCAGCGCCCCGAGCTGGTAGAGCATGTCGTCGACCAGTTCCTGCGCCGATGCGTTGATGTGCCGGCGACCGAAACCGACCAGGTCGCGGAACCCCGGGTGTGCCCCCACGGCAACCCCCAGGGCCTTGGCCCGCTCGACCGTACGGCGCATGGTGCCGGGGTCGCCGGCATGAAAACCGGTGGCGATATTGGCGCTGCTGATGTAGCCCATCAGCTCGTCATCCACGCCGTCGCCAATGGTCCATGGGCCAAAGCCCTCGCCCATGTCCGAGTTGAAATCCACTGCTTGCATGACCGTATCTCCCTGGCGCTTGTGGCTGCATGCAAGCCACGTTAGATTCTCCCCTACCCCTTGGGAAGATCTATAAACAGAATGGGTGTCTTCGGAAAAACAGATACCCCGGGAGCCTGCCGTGTCACTTACCTTGCGCCAGGTGCGCTACTTTGTCGCCACTGCCGAAATCGGCCAGATCTCTCAAGCTGCCATCCACCTCAATATTTCCCAGTCGGCGGTCACCACGGCAATCAAAGAGCTGGAGGCCATGCTCGGCGTGTTGCTGTTCCAGCGTTCAGCCCAGGGCATGAACCTGACCGAAGCCGGCCGGCATTTCCTCAACCGCGCCTACGTCATCCTGCGCAGCGTCGACGATGCGCTGAACAGCCCATTGCCGGACATACGCTCCAGCGGCCTGTTGCGCCTGGCAGCCAGTTACACGGTAATCGGCTACTTTCTGCCGCACCACTTGCAACGCCTGGAGCACTGGCACCCCGACGTGACCCTGGAACTTTACGAACAGGAGCGCAGTGCCATCGAGCAAGGCCTGCTGGAGGGGCGTTTCGACATGGCGGTGGTGCTGACCGCCAACCTGACCCACCCGGCTATCGTTTCAGAAACGCTGTTCAACTCCGAGCGCCGCCTATGGCTGCCCGCGCACCATCCCCTATGCGAACGCTCGGCCGTCAGCCTGGCCGAGGTCGCCACAGAGCCGTTCATTTTGTTGACAGTGGATGAAGCCGAGCACAGCGCCATGCGCTATTGGCAGCAGGCCGGGCAACGGCCCAGCGTGCGCGTGCGCACCAGTTCGGTGGAGGCGGTGCGCAGCATGGTCGCCAATGGCAGTGGCGTAGCGATCTTGTCAGACCTGGTGCACCGGCCATGGTCG
Organism: Pseudomonas sp. CJQ_9; assembly: GCF_043106615.1. Classification (NCBI taxonomy): domain Bacteria; kingdom Pseudomonadati; phylum Pseudomonadota; class Gammaproteobacteria; order Pseudomonadales; family Pseudomonadaceae; genus Pseudomonas; species Pseudomonas sp. CJQ_9. The sequence goes on from NZ_JBICMS010000098.1 coordinate 11,371, forward strand.
CTGGAGGGCAAGCGCATCGAAACAGTGACCATCAGCGACCCGGTAGCGCCCATGAGCGTGGGGCTGGCCTGGCACCGCGAGCGGGCGTTCAGCCCGGCGATGCAGGCTTTGCGCAATTACTTCCACGGTGCCTTCCTGGCACCGCAGCAGTTGGCTGCCCGGCGCTGAGCACGCTGTGCCAGGCATTTCGTGCAGGGCCTGGCCCCCGGCCGAACGATCCGACCGCTCTGCCGTCATAACCTGAGCCGGTGCCGACACGCAAAGAGGACGCGAAATGACCCAGCCCGACCCTGCATACGTGAAATGGCTCGAAGCGCGCGCCATGCTCAAGGCTTCCCAGGAGCGCGCCAGCCTGTACTCAGGCCAGTCGCGCCTGTGGCAACAACCCTACGCCGAGGCACAGCCCCGCCGGGCCACGGAAATCGCCTCGGTCTGGCTGACCGTTTACCCCGATGCCATCATCGCCCCAGAGGGCTGCTCGGTGCTCGGTGCCCTGGCCCATGAAGCCTTGTGGAAGCGCCTGTCGGAAATCGGCATTCAAGGCCTGCACACCGGGCCGATCAAGCTGTCCGGCGGTATTCGCGACCGCGAGCTCACGCCCAGCGTGGACGGCAATTTCGACCGCATCAGCTTCGATATCGACCCGCTCTATGGCAGCGAGCCGGAGCTGATCCAGATGAGCCGCATGGCCGCCGCGCACAATGCGGTGACCATCGACGACCTGATCCCCTCGCACACCGGCAAGGGCGCCGACTTCCGCCTGGCGGAAATGGCCTATGGCGCCTACCCGGGCCTGTATCACATGGTGGAGATACGCGAGGAAGACTGGCACTTGCTGCCCGAGGTGCCAGCCGGACGTGACTCGGCCAACCTGCTGCCCGCACAGTGCGACGAGCTCAAGGCACGCCATTACATCGTCGGGCAGTTGCAGCGGGTGATTTTCTTCGAGCCGGGGGTCAAGGAAACTGACTGGAGCGCCACACCACCGGTCACCGGTGTCGACGGCAAGACCCGGCGTTGGGTCTACCTGCACTACTTCAAGGAAGGCCAGCCGTCGCTGAACTGGCTGGACCCCACCTTTGCCGCCCAGCAGATGATCATCGGCGACGCGCTGCACGCCCTGGATTGCCTGGGTGCACGTGGCCTGCGCCTGGATGCCAACGGTTTTCTCGGGGTGGAAACCCGCGCCAACGGCACCGCCTGGTCGGAAAGCCACCCGCTGTCGCTCGTCGGCAACCAATTGATCGGTGGCATGATCCGCAAGGCCGGCGGTTTCAGTTTCCAGGAGCTGAACCTGACCCTCGATGACATTGCGCAAATGTCCAAGGGCGGTGCCGACCTTTCCTACGATTTCATCACCCGGCCCGCCTACCAACATGCCTTGCTGACCGGCGACACCGAGTTTCTGCGCCTGATGCTCAAGGAAATGCACGCCTTCGGCATTGACCCGGCCTCACTGATCCATGCCCTGCAGAACCACGACGAACTGACCGTGGAACTGGTGCACTTCTGGACCCTGCACGCCCATGACATGTACCTGTACAAGGGTCAGACATTACCAGGCAACATCCTGCGCGAGCATATCCGCGAAGAAATCTACGAACGCCTGTCGGGCGAGCATGCGCCCTACAACCTGCGCTTCGTCACCAATGGCATCGCCTGCACCACCGCCAGCCTCATCACTGCGGCACTGGGCATCCGCGACCTCGACCAGATAGGCCCGGCGGACATCGAGCAGATCCAGAAACTGCACCTGCTGCTGGTCATGTACAACGCCATGCAGCCGGGTGTGGTGGCGCTGTCGGGCTGGGACATGGTCGGCGCCCTGCCCTTGCCTGGCGAAGCCGTGGCCGAGCGCATGCTCGACGGCGATACCCGCTGGATTCACCGCGGCGGCTACGACCTGGCCGGGCTCGACCCGCAAGCGGACACGTCTGTGCGCGGCATGCCGCGGGCGCGGGCGCTGTATGGCAGCCTCGACAGCCAACTGGACAACCCTGACTCGTTCGCCTGCAAGGTGAAAAAACTGCTCGCGGTGCGCCAGGCCTACGGCATTGCCACCAGCCGCCAGGTACTGGTGCCGGAGGTCAGCAGTCCCGGGCTGCTAGTCATGGTGCATGAGCTACCGGCCGGGCGCGGCATCCAGATCAGTGCATTGAACTTCAGCCAGGAGGTGATCGCCGAGGAGCTACTGCTCACGGGCTTCACGCCAGGGCCGGTGGTGGACATGATCAACGAAACGGTCGAAGGCGACCTGACCGAGGATGGCCGTTTGCTGGTGAACCTGGACCCGTACGAAGCGCTGTGCCTGCGGATCGTCAACAGCACCGGGCATGTGTGAGCAGGCCAGCGCCCTGTTGCCGCCCTGGGTGTGCCCGGTGGCCTGCCTGGGCAACACCTGGGCGTTGGCGCCTTGCTTTTGAGGCCGCACAGGCATAGCGTTCGGGTGTTTTCTTTTCGCGCCCAGGAGCAACACCATGTACACCGGCATCGTCCAGGCCGTCCGCCCACTGCTTGATGTGACCAGCTACCCGGGCCACAACCAGTTCACCATCGACCTCACCCCGGAACTGCTCGATGAGTTGAAGATCGGCGCCAGTGTCAGCGTCGAGGGCACGTGCTTGTCCGTCACCGAGATCGACGGCAGCCACGTCAGGTTCGATGCAATGACCGCCACCCTGGAACGCACCAACCTGCGCAATTTCAAGGCCGGCCAGGGGGTTAACATCGAACGTTCGGCGAAGATGAACGCAGAAGTCGGCGGCCACCTGATGGCTGGCCATATCGCCACGACTGCAGAAATAGTTGAACTGGCGATCGAGCAGACCGGCGCCTTCATCCGCTTCCGCATGCCGCCGCAATGGGGCAAATACGTGTTCCCGCGGGGCTTCATCGGGGTGAACGGCTGCAGCCTGACCGTGGCCGACGTGGAAGACAACCTGGTCACCATCAACCTGATCCCGGAAACCCTGCGCCAGACCACGTTCGCCAGCTACGCTGCCGGCGATCTGCTGAACATCGAGGTCGATCACCAGACCATGGTGCTGGTGGATGTGGTCGAACGCACCATCAAAGGCACCCTGGCCCGCGAAAACCTGTTGCCCTGAGGCCTGCCGGTGCTACCTCATCCCATTACTACCCGCACAGCCAGGCGCTTGCGCCTGCAAGTGCTGCGTGGCCGCGTGGGCCTTGGCCTGGTGGCCGGCCTGTCGGTCCTGGCAGGCATGACCGACGCCATTGGCCTGCTGGCCCTGGGCGACTTCGTCTCGTTCATGAGCGGTAATACCACGCGCCTGGCGGTGGCGATCAGCAAGGCTGACCTTGCCCTGGTGCTGCGCCTGAGCGGCGCTTTGCTGGGCTTTGTCGCGGGTAACACGTTGGGGGTAGTGCTGGCGCGCGGCTTCCGTCGCCGGGCCTGGCCCGTGCTGGTGGTCGTGGCGGCGTTGCTGGCCGGCGCCGCAGCGTGGCCACTGGCGGCCACCTTCCCGGCATTGCTGGCCGCGACCCTGGCCATGGGCATGATCAACGCGGTCGTCGAGCAAGTGAACGGCCTGCCCATCGGCCTGACCTACGTCACCGGCGCGCTGTCACGCTTCGGCCGCGGCCTTGGGCGCTGGTTGCTGGGCGAGCGGCGCCACGGCTGGCGGGTGCAACTGGTGCCGTGGGCAGGGATGCTGGTGGGCGCCGCGTTGGGCGCCTGGCTGCAACACCACCTGGGCCTGCGGGCACTGGCCGGCAGTTGCGTGCTGGCGTGCCTGCTGGCCCTGGTGTCGCGGTTCATTCCACGTGCCTGGCAGCGTGGCTACATGCCGCGCTGATCAATCGATGCGCGGGTGCTGCTGGACCAACAACTTGCGCTTGGCCTCAAGCTCGGCGATCTGCTCGTCGATATCCTCGATCTTCTGCTCGATGTTGTCGTGGTGCTCCTGCAGCAGCTCCCGCGCCTCGTCGATGTCCGATGCCGCCGGTGCGGCACCGCGCAACGGTTTGTTGGCGGTTTCCTTCATGGTCAGGCCGGTCACCAGGCCCACCGCGGCGATCACCATCAGGTAGTAGGCGGGCATGTACAGGTTGCCGCTGCTTTCCACCAGCCAGGCGGCGATGGTCGGGGTCAGGCCGGCGATCAGCACGGAAATGTTGAAGGCACTGGCCAGTGCGCTGTAGCGGATGTGAGTGGGGAACATCGCCGGCAACGTCGAAGCCATGACACCGATGAAGAAGTTCAGCAGCACGGCAATGATCAGCAGCCCGGAGAAGATCAACCCCAGCACACCACTGTTGATCAGCATGAACGCCGGAATGGCCAGGGCGAACAGCCCGATACTGCCGACCACGATAAACGGGCGACGGCCGAACTTGTCGCTCAGCAGGCCGATGATGGGCTGCACGAACAGCATGCCGACCATGATCGCGATGATGATCAGCACGCCATGGTCTTCGCTGTAGTGCAGGTTGTGCGACAGATAGCTGGGCATGTAGGTCAGCAGCATGTAGTAGGTGACGTTGGTGGCGATCACCACGCCAATGCAGGTCACCAGGCTACGCCAGTGCTTGGTCGCCACCTCCTTGAATGACACCTTGGGCCCCGACGCCAGACCTTCACGGTCACCCTGCTCCATCTTGTCGACGTGCTGCTGGAACGCGGGGGTTTCCTCCAGTGCGTTACGCAGGTAGAGGCCGATGATGCCCAGCGGCAAGGCCAGGAAGAACGGCAGGCGCCAGCCCCATTCAAGGAACCTTTCTTCTCCAAGCACCGTGGAAATGAGCACCACTACCCCGGCGCCCAGCACGAAGCCAGCGATCGAGCCGAAGTCCAGCCAGCTGCCAAGGAAGCCGCGCTTGCGGTCAGGCGCATACTCGGCCACGAAGATCGACGCGCCGGTGTACTCGCCGCCCACCGAGAAGCCCTGCGCCATTTTCGCCAACAACAGCAGTATCGGCGCCCATATGCCGATACTGGCATAGGACGGTATCAAGCCAATGGCAAAGGTGCTGAGGGACATGATGACGATGGTGGCGGCAAGGATTTTCTGCCGGCCGAACTTGTCGCCGAGGGCGCCGAAGAACAGCCCGCCCAGGGGGCGAATGAGGAATGGCACCGAGAAGGTGGCCAACGCCGCGATCATCTGCACACTGGGGTCGGCGTTGGGGAAGAACACCTTGCCCAATGCATAGGCGACAAAGCCATAGACACCGAAGTCGAACCACTCCATGGCGTTACCCAGTGCAGCGGCAGTGATCGCCTTCTTCATCTTGGCATCGTCGACGATCGTGATGTCCTTGAGGCCAATAGGTTTGACGCTTTTCCTGCGAGATTTCATGCCTGTATCCCTGTCGATCAATGCTCTATGGCATCTGATACAACGGGACACAAAATAATTCAGCGCTTAATGAATTTTTGTAGGGAATTGCGCTGGGGGCGGGTAAGCCCGCCCCCAGGCCAGGGGAGCTGCTTTGCTGCTCAAATGCCTTCGCGGGCCAGGTCCATGGCGAAGTAAGTCAGGATCAAGTCGGCACCGGCGCGCTTGATAGCACCAATGCTTTCGCGCACCACGCGGCCTTCGTCGATGGCACCGGCCAGGCCACCGAACTTGATCATCGCGTACTCACCGCTGACCTGGTACGCCGCCAGGGGCAGGCGCGAGGCCGCACGGATGTCGGCAATCACGTCAAGGTAGGCACCGGCCGGCTTGACCATCAGCACGTCTGCACCTTCCTGCTCGTCAAGCAGCGATTCGCGCACGGCCTCGCGGCGGTTCATCGGGTTCATCTGGTAGCTTTTGCGGTCACCTTTGAGCGCAGTGCCACCCGCTTCCCGGAACGGGCCATACAGCGACGAGGCGAACTTGGTCGAATAGGCCATGATCGCAGTGTCGTGGAAGCCTGCACCGTCCAGCGCGCTACGAATGGCCTGGACCTGGCCGTCCATCGCCGCCGAAGGTGCGATGAAGTCGGCACCGGCAGCGGCGGCGATCACCGCCTGCTTGCCCAGGTTGGCCAAGGTGGCATCGTTGTCCACGCCCTGGTCATGCAGCACGCCGCAGTGCCCGTGGCTGGTGTATTCGCAGAAACAGGTATCGGACATCACTACCATTTCCGGCACGGTGTCCTTGCAGATACGCGACATGCGCGCCACCAGGCCGTTTTCGTTCCAGGTGTCGCTGCCAACGGCATCCAGGTGGTGAGACACACCGAAGGTCATCACCGATTTGATACCGGCGCGGGCATAGCGCTCGATTTCCTGGGCCAGCCGCTTCTCAGGGATGCGGTTCACGCCGGGCATGCTGCTGATGGGCACGAAGTCGTCGATGCCTTCTTCCACGAAGATCGGCAGGATCAGGTCTTCAAGGCGGAATTCGGTTTCCTGGAATACGGTGCGCAGGGACTCGTTCTGGCGCAGGCGGCGAGGACGAACAGAGGGGAATTGGTTGGACATGACTGCTCCAGGGAATTTGAACGGCGTATACCTTATGCCTGTCAGGGGCCAGTGAAAAGGCCGGATGACGAGATATTGTCCTGCATCAAAGGTAATGGCCGCGCAGGGTACTGGCTGAACCGGTGGCGCCCGCTTCGGGGGGGAACCTGCGAAGCGGGCTGCACCGGCAGCACATTATTGCAGCCAGGGCGGTGTCGGCTCCTCGGCCTTGGCCGGGCCGTTTTCCGCCTCGGCACGCGCTGCCCGGCGCCGGGCCTCGTCCAACCGGGCGGCGTCGATTTCCCGCATCACCCCGCCAACGTCGGCTTCATGCTCGTCGTCCTGGAATACGCCGGTCAACACGGTATCGGGCAGCAACTTGCCAGCCTCGTACAACGCCCACATTTCCTGGGCATAGCGCGTGCTCTTCAGCTCTGGGGCAAAGCGCCCGAAGTAGTGGGCCATGTTGTCCACGTCACGCTGCAGCATGCTGAATGCGTGGTTGTTGGCGGCGGCGTCCACTGCCTGCGGCAGGTCGATGATCACCGGCCCGTCCGGGCCGAGCAGCACATTGAATTCGGACAGGTCGCCATGGACCAGCCCGGCACACAGCATGAGCACGATCTGGCGAATGACGAAGGCATGGAACACCCGCGCCTCCTCGGCCTCCAGGTGCACGTCGTTGAGCCGGGGTGCGGCATCGCCATCGGCGTCGGTCACCAGCTCCATCAGCAACACGCCGTCCTGGAAGTCATAGGGCTTGGGCACCCGGACCCCGGCGCCGGCCAGGCGGAACAGTGCCGCCACTTCGGCGTTCTGCCAGGCGTCCTCGGCCTCTTTGCGGCCGTACTTGCTGCCCTTGGCCATGGCCCGGGCCTGGCGGCTATTGCGCACCTTACGGCCTTCCTGGTATTCGGCGGCCTGGCGGAAACTGCGCTTGTTGGCTTCTTTATAGACCTTGGCGCAGCGCACCTGGCTACCGCAACGCACCACGTACACGGCGGCTTCCTTGCCACTCATCAACGGCCGCAGTACTTCGTCGACGAGGCCGTCTTCGATCAGGGGTTCGATTCTTTTGGGTGTCTTCATCAGGCTGCGTTCGGGGTCCTGGCTGTGTTGACGGACATCCTCTCACAGCCTGCTGCGACATGCTCGTCTGTCTTCACAATGGGTGAACCCAGGCGGGTTGTGGCAAGATGAATTTTTCTTAAATCGCCGGTTGTCTATTCTTTGGCACAATCGAGTCTCCATTAGATGCCCAGGAACCAGCATGCCTCGCGTACTGACCATCGAAGACGACGCCGTCACCGGCCAGGAAATCGTCGCCGAACTTACCAGCCATGGCCTTGAGGTGGAGTGGGCCGACAATGGTCGTGAAGGCCTGGCCAAGGCCATTGCCGGTGGTTACGACCTGATCACCCTGGACCGCATGCTGCCCGAGGTCGATGGCCTGACCATCGTCACGACCCTGCGCAACCTCAAGATCGCCACACCGATCCTGATGATCAGCGCCCTCTCCGACGTCGATGAGCGGGTGCGCGGCCTGCGCGCCGGCGGTGACGACTACCTGACCAAGCCATTCGCCTCCGACGAAATGGCCGCCCGGGTCGAGGTGCTGCTGCGCCGCAACAGCGTGCCGATGACCCAGACCCGCCTGCAGGTCGCCGACCTGCAACTGGACCTGATCAGCCACGAAGCCCGCCGCGGCGACAACACCCTCAACCTGCTGCCCACCGAGTACAAACTGCTGGAGTACCTGATGCGCCACAGCGGCCAGGTCATAACGCGGATGATGATTTTCGAGGAAGTGTGGGGCTACCACTTCGACCCGGGTACCAACCTGATCGACGTGCATATCGGCCGCCTGCGCAAGAAAATCGACTCACCCGGCCAGTCGCCGCTGATCCGTACGGTGCGGGGCTCCGGCTATGCCATTGCTGAACCCGTCTAAAGGCTGGAGTTCGTCCACCAGCCGCCTGCTGGCACTGTACAGCTTTCTGTTCGTAGCCTGGAGCAGCATCCTCATGGGGGTGCTGTACTTCGAGGTTTCCAGCTACCTGAACAAGCTCACCCGCCATTCCATGCTGCAGCGCCAGCACCTGTTCGCGCACATGAGCGGCAAGCAGCTGGACGACGCCCTGATCGCCAGCCAGGCTTTCGAGGAACGCAGCTTCGACGCCTATGGCCTGTTCGATGCACAACTCAACCCGCTGGGCGGCAGTGTCCGAGCCCTGCCCCCGGGGCTGCGGCTGGATGGCAAGATCCACGAATTGAAACGTTGCCTGGACGTCGACGATCCGCGCATGCCCCGCGACAGCTGTGACGCGGTGGCCATCAAGGTGCAGGATGGTCGCTGGCTGGTCCTTTTTCGCGATAACGGCTCATTGTTCGTCGTCACGCGGATCATTCTCGACGCCTTGCTCTGGGGTATTTCCTTCACCCTGATCCCTGGGTTCGCCGGCTGGTACCTCCTGCGCCGCCGCCCGCTGAAACGCATCCGGGCCATTCAGGCCCAGGCCGAGCTGATCGTCGCCGGCGACCTCACGCACCGCCTGCCGCTGTCGGCCCGGCGCGACGAACTGGACATGCTGGCCGCCATCGTCAATGCCATGCTTGACCGCATCGAGCGGTTGATGCACGAGGTCAAGGGCGTGTGCGACAACATTGCCCACGACCTGCGCACCCCACTGACCCGCCTGCGCGCCCAGCTGTACCGCATCCGCCAGCAAAGCGACAACGATTCCGCGCAAGCCGAGGCACTGGACCAGGCCATCGGCGAAACCGACACCCTGATGGCGCGCTTCCGTGGGTTGTTGCGCATCAGCGAACTGGAAGACCGCCAACGCCGTGCCGGCTTCGTGCAGCTTGACCCTCAGGGTTTACTGGCAGAGCTGCACGATTTCTACCTGCCGCTGGCTGAAGATGGTGGCATTCGCCTGGAGCTGCACCAACCTGGGCACTTGCCGGCACTGCACGGCGACCGCGAGCTGTTGTTCGAGGCGCTGGCCAACCTGGTAGGTAACGCGATCAAGTTCACCCCGGAAGGTGGGCAGGTGCGCGTGGCTGCCACCCAGGACGATACCGGCGTGCACGTCGCCATCGAAGACAGCGGGCCGGGTATTCCGGCAGAAGAACGCACGGCGGTACTGAAGCGGTTCTACCGCAGTGATGAAGGCCACCGCCACGCCGGGTTCGGCCTGGGGCTGTCGATCGTTGCGGCGATCGTCGACCTGCATGGGTTTGGTCTGGAAATTGGCGAGAGCCCTTTGGGTGGGGCCAAGCTGGTACTGCATTGCCCATTGGCCGGGCTGGCCAAGTAACCATCGGGGCTGCTTTGCAGCCAATCGCGACACAAGGCCGCGCTGTAGGCGCAACTGTCTTTCTCAAAATTTGAAAAGCCTGTGCGATTCATTGTGGAAGCGGGCTTGCCCGCGAAGCAGGCGACGCGGTTTCTGGCACCGGCTGCGCCGGTGTTCGCGGGCAAGCCCGCTCCCACAAGAACAAGGCCGCTTAGGGTTAT
>NZ_JBICMS010000009.1:0-17723 GCF_043106615.1 Pseudomonas sp. CJQ_9
ACCAGCGTCAGCACATCGGTAACCGACGAACCGTCTGGCCAAGGCGACGTCGCCAAAGTCAGCATCAATGGCACGACGTCTCTGAACGAAGGCGAGACGGGTACGTACACCCTGAATCTCACCCACGAGGCCAAGGACGAAGTCACCGTCACGCTCAGCTACAGCGGCACCGCCAAGAACGGCGAGGACTTCATCGGTGTGACCACTGTGAAGATTCCGGCCAACAGCAGCGGTACCACGTTCACCATCGGCACCATCGACGACAAGCTGGTCGAGGGTACCGAAAACTTTGTGGTGACGATCGTAGGCGTGTCGGGTGGCAAGTTCGAGAACCTGCAGGTGGATACCAGCAAATCGAGCGTTACCACGACCATCGTGGACAACGACCACCTGCCAGTTTCGAGCGGCGGTGCAGTGTTTGGTGTGGAAGACACCGACTATGTGTTTGCCTGGAGCGACTTCAATGTCTCCGACCCGGATGGCAACACTGGTCTGTCGGTAACCATCAGCTCGATCCCGGGTTCCGGCACGTTGCAGTTCTTCAACGGCACGGCCTGGACCAATGTGGGCGTTGGCCAGGTTGTCAGCCAGGCCAGCATCGAGGCCGGCAACCTGAAGTTCGTTCCGCTGCGCAACGAGTCGGGTACCGATAATTATGGCGGCACCGGCGTGGGCAACCAGCAAGCCGACTACGCACAATTCAAGTTCAAGCCGAATGACGGCACCAACGTAGGCACTGACTCGACCATGAAGGTCGACATTCGCCCGGTTGCCGACAAGCCGACGCTGAGTTTCGGCAGCGCCGACATCGATTCCAAAGGCCTCACCAAGGAAGTCTGGAACAGCCTCAAAGGTCTGGGGACGGGTGGTAACGGCATTACCGGCGATGACCTGAAGACGGTCTTTGCCAACTCGGGCAGTGCCAGCTCCAGCAGCACCACTACCAACGTTCAATCCGACGGGAGCGTTGCAGCTGGCACCGGCTCGAAAACATCCGGCCTTATCTACCTCGAAGCCGGCAAGACCTATACCTTCAGCGGCACTGCCGACGACAGCTTCGTGGTGACCATCGGCGGCAAGACTGTGGTCACTGCCACTTGGGGGGCTGGCGGGCAGGTATCGGGGACCTTTACCCCGAACACCAGCGGCTACTACCCGATTGAGGTCTATCACGCCAACCAGTCTGGGCCAGGCAGCTATGACCTGAACATCAAGGTCGGCACCGGTGCTGTCACCGACCTGAGCAGTTCGAACATCAAGATGTACCAGAACGTGACCGAGATGGCCAAGGCTGGCCTGGGCGTGTCCGATCTGCACACTGTGAACGGGCAAAGCTACTACGACGGCTACAAGCTTAACGAGGGGCCGGAAGGCGGCTCGGTCAAACTGGTGGCTATCTCCACCGCCCTGACCGACACTGACGGTTCGGAAACCCTGAGCGTAAGCCTCAGTGGTATCCCCAAAGGGACCGTACTTAGCGACGGTGCAGGCCATACCGTCACGGTAGGCAGCACGCCGGTGGATGTAACGGGCTGGAAACTCAGCAGCCTTACGCTCACGCCCCCGACGTACTACAAAGGTTCGTTCGACGTCACGGTCATCTCGACTGCCACTGAAAGCGTGGGTGGTTCGGCTATTACCACCGGCAATATCCCGGTAACCGTGTATCCCGCGACCTACAAGGCCAGCGTAGGCACATCGGGCAACGACGCCATGACTGGCAGCGAAGGTAACGACATCATTGTTGCAGATGTTTCCGGGCTGAACGTTGTAGCGGGCAAGAACTACAACATCGCGTTTATCGTGGACAGTTCCGGCAGTATGACTGACGACTCGATTGCTGCCGCCAAGTCGCAGCTGGCTTCGGTGTTCTCCACGCTCAAAGCAAGCTTGGGTTCCGACACGTCGGGTACGGTAAACATTTTCCTGGTGGACTTCGATTCGCAGGTCAACATGAACGTTGCAGTGAACCTTGCCGACCCGAATGCCCTCAGCCAATTGCAGGCTGTTTTGAAGTCGATGCAAGGTGGGACAGAGGGTGGCGGTACTAACTACGAAGACGCCTTCAAGACTACTGCAAACTTCTTCAAGAGCACGATGGCTACCGGAAACACCGGTGCGGACAACCTGACGTACTTCATCACGGACGGCAAACCGACGTTCTACCAACGCAATGAAGTTACCGACAAACGGCTGTGGACGGGTGGCAAGACCCTCGACGATGTTGTCAATGTCAACAACTACAAAGTGGGTGGCACCTTCAGCGAATGGGCTGATGCGACGCACAAAGTTGATATCAGCAGTACTGGCGTGGTCAAAGTCTCGACCTATGGCTATAACATATGGGGTAACTTCGTTCTTTACTCTAGCGACACGCTGGGTACGATTCATGCTCAAGGCGATGGTACCTACGAGTTTTCCAGCCAGGGCGGCACTGGTAAGGGCACGACCTCGAACTGGAATGATTCAGCCTCGAATACGACCGACAGCTTCGTGCTGTTGGGAGGCAGTTCTACAGTTCCCGGTTTGAGCAAGGTCTACGCTATTGGCTTGAACGACGACATCAGCCTCAATGATCTGAAGCCTTACGACAGCGCAGGCAAGCCGCAGACCAACATCGACCCGTCCGACCTGGCGAAGGCGATTCTCGGTCATACCGAAGCCACGGTGCCAGGTGCCGATACCATCGACGGTGGCAACGGCAATGACATCATCTTCGGCGACCTGATCACCCTCAACGGTGTCGTCAGCGAGGGCTACCAGGCACTGCAAACCTACGTTGCACAGAAGAGCGGCGTTGATGTCAGCTCCATCACCACCAGCAATGTCCACCAGTACATCACTGAGCATTACAACGAGTTTGACATCTCCGGCGCCAAAGACGGCAACGACATCCTGTCGGGCGGCAATGGCAACGACATTCTCTTTGGCCAAGGTGGTAGCGACACGCTCGATGGTGGCAAAGGCAACGATATCCTGCTGGGCGGTACCGGCAACGACACCCTCATCGGTGGCCAGGGCGACGATATCCTGATCGGCGGCAGCGGCGCAGATACCTTCGTGTGGAAGGCGGGTGATTTCGGTAACGACGTCATCAAAGACTTCAAGATGGGGGACAAGGACAAGATCGACTTGAGCGATCTGCTGCAAGGCGAGAAGGGCAGTACCATCGACAATTACCTGAAACTCACCACGGTTGAAGGTACGACCACCTTGCAGGTCAGCAGCGAAGGCAAGCTCAACGCCGCAGGGGGTATCGCCAATGCCGATGTGACCATCAAGCTCGAAGGGGTGAACTGGTCCAACACCACGATCAACTCGTTGATCAGCGGTGCTGACCCGACCATCATCATCCACAACAAGGACAGCTGATGTGTTGAAGGGGCCGCGCCTGACCGTCGTGGCCCCTGCTTGATCCCACAATGCCGCGCCCGCAAGGGCCCCATCAACCGGGTAATGGCCGTGCCGGCTCTTTCCCGGCATCTTCCTACAGCGCATACTCAGGCGTTGGGCCTGCGTGCCTGCTGATCTTTGCCTATGCTGCTGCCTACCAACAAGGAACCAAAGTGACGAGGGACACCGCCATGTTCTACGTGCAACGCAATGCCGCCGGTGAGTTGCTGCGTGTAGAGGCAGCCGCTTTTGATGCGTTCACCGAGATGCTCCCAGCCGACCACGCCGATATTCAGGAATGGTTCGCTGATGATGTCGTGGAAAACAGCCTCAATCAGCTCAAGCAAAGTGACCTGGACATGATCCGCGTACTTGAAGACCTGATCGATGTGCTGACTGCCAAAGGGGTATTCAAGATCACTGACCTGCCGCCGGGGGCACAGGCCAAGCTCCTGAACCGCGCTACCGCGCGCAAGGCCCTCAGCAGCCTGAATAACCTGATCGACGAAGATGAGCAGGGCGGGTTGATCTGAGGCTGTGACGCCTCGGTTGCGATGCTATTAATATTCCATGACGGTATTTAAAATATCCTGTTTATGACTTTATAGTTGCTTCCACTGCGTACCCGTCGACCAATCGATGCGCCGCACGACTTGAACCCACACGGGAAATCCCCGTGCGTTTCTGATCGTTGCGCGAATTGAAGTCGCGCACTGCGTGGGAGTGAATAATGTCAGCCGCCTCGAACGCATTGTCGATCATCGACAGCGCCCAGCCGCAACCCTTCGAAATCCACCCGTTCGCCGGAGCCACCGGTGCCGAAATCATCGGCCTGGATCTGGCCAGGCCTGTCAACGCCGAGGATTTCAGCCGAATCCATCGTGCCCACCTCGATCATCATGTGCTGGTGTTCCGCGACCAGCGCATCAGCCCGGAACAGCAAATAGCCTTCAGCCGACGTTTCGGCGAATTGCAGATCCACGTGCTCAAGCAGTTCCTGCTTGCTGGCCACCCCGAGATCCTGATCGTTTCCAATATCATCGAAAACGGCCAGCACATCGGCCTGGGTGACGCCGGCAAGTTCTGGCACTCGGACCTGTCATACAAGGAACTGCCTAGCCTGGGTTCCATGCTGCATGCGCAGGAGTTGCCCAGTGAAGGTGGCGACACCCTGTTTGCCGACATGCATAAAGCCTGGGACGCCGTGCCTGACGCCCTGCGCAAAGTGGTCGAAGGCCGCAGCGCCGCTCACTCGTACACTGCCCGCTACGCAGAAACCAAGTTTGAGGGCAACTGGCGCCCTACCTTGACTGCCGAGCAGTTGGCTCAGGTGAAGGAGGTTATCCACCCGGTGGTGCGTACCCACCCGGAAAACGGCCGTAGGGCGCTGTTTGTCAGCGAAGGCTTCACCACTCGCATTGTTGGCCTTCCAGACGACGAAAGCCGCGACGTGTTGCAACAGCTGTACGCCCTGAGCGTACTGGAGCAGAACCTCTATCGCCACCAGTGGCAGCCCCATGATCTGGTGTTCTGGGACAACCGCTCGCTGATCCACCTGGCTACCGGTTGCCCCTCCCACCTGCGGCGCAAGCTCTACCGCACCACCATCCAGGGCGATGCCCCTTTCTGAAGACTGAGGAAACCATCATGCGCAAACCCATCAGCCGCCTGGCGGCAAGTATCGGCCTGGGCGTTAGCCTGGTCGTCAGCAGTCTGGCAGCCCCTGCCGTGGCACGAGCAGAAGGCAAGATCCGCATAGCCGAGCAGTTTGGCATCGTCTACTTGCTGCTTAACGTGGTACGCGACCAGCACCTGATCGAGAAGCACGGCAAAGAGCAGGGCATCAACATCGAAGTCGACTGGGCCCAACTGTCGGGTGGTTCGGCCATCAACGACGCTTTGCTGTCTGGCTCGGTGGACATCGCCGGCGCCGGCGTCGGCCCGCTGCTGACCGTCTGGGACCGCACCAAGGGTCGGCAGAACGTCAAGGCCGTGGCTTCGCTGGGCAATTTCCCGTATTACCTGGTCAGCAGCAACCCCAATGTGAAGACTATTGCCGACATTTCCGATAAAGACCGCATCGCGGTGCCGGCGGTAGGCGTTTCGGTGCAGTCGCGCTTCCTGCAGTACGCCGCTGCCCAACAGTGGGGCGATAAGGAATACAACCGGCTCGACAAGTTTACCTTGGCGGTACCGCACCCGGACGCCACTGCCGCGTTGCTGGCCGGCGGCACCGAACTGAACGGACACTTCTCCAATCCGCCGTTCCAAGACCAGGTACTGGCCAACAAGAACGTGCACGTGGTGCTCAACAGCTATGACCTGCTCGGCCCCAACTCGCCGACGTTGCTGTTTGCCACCGAAAAATTCCGCAAGGACAACCCAAAAACCTACAAGGCCTTTGTCGACGCCCTGGCCGAAGCGGCAGACTTCGCCCAGAACGATAAGGCAGCTGCTGCCGATACCTACATCCGCGTGACCAAGGCCAAGATCGACCGCGACGCGCTGATCAAGCTGATCGACAACCTGCAATACGAGTTCACAATCACGCCAAAGAATACCTACAAGCTGGCCGATTTCCTGTATCGGGTCGGCGCCATCAAGCACAAGCCCGAATCGTGGAAGGACTATTTCTTCCAGGATGAACGCCCGTTGCAGGGGAGCTGAGCGATCATGACCGCCCCTTTGCCAGGCCACGCGGCCAGCAACCTGAGCCGTGTCGCCACTCCGCCTTTGCTCAAGGTGGACAACCTCAGCCTCGAATACCGCACCGCGCAGCGCGTGGTGCGCGCTACTCACCAGGTCAGCTTCGAAGTCGACCTTGCCGACCGTTTTGTGTTGCTCGGGCCGTCCGGTTGCGGCAAGTCCACCTTGCTCAAGGCAGTAGCCGGGTTCATTGCGCCCGAGGAAGGGCAGATGCTGTTGCAGGGCCAGGCGATCCGCGGCCCAGGGCCTGACCGTATTGTGGTGTTCCAGGAGTTCGACCAGCTGCCACCGTGGAAAACGGTCAAGCAGAATGTCATGTTCCCGCTACTGGTGTCGGGCCAGCTAACACGTGCCGAGGCCCAGGAGCGAGCGCTGCATTACCTTGACAAGGTCGGCCTGGCGGCTTTCGCCGATGCCTACCCACACACTTTGTCGGGCGGCATGAAAGCTCGCGTAGCGATTGCTCGCGCCTTGGCCACGCAGCCGAAGATCCTGCTGATGGACGAGCCGTTTGCTGCTCTGGACGCCCTGACCCGGCGAAAGATGCAGGAAGAATTGCTGTCGTTATGGGAGGAAGTCCGCTTCACCTTGCTGTTCGTGACCCACTCTATCGAAGAAGCACTGGTGGTCGGCAACCGCATCCTGTTGCTGTCGCCCCACCCAGGGCGGGTGCGTGCTGAGGTGCACAGCCATCAGTATGACCTGGGCAGCTTGGGCGGGAGTGACTTCCAGGCCAGTGCCCGGCGTATCCACCGCTTGCTGTTCGACGAGGCGGATAGGCCCGAGCCGCATGAAGGCCTTGGCTTCAACGATATTCGCGTTGCTTACTGAAGGAGTCTCAGCCATGACCACTACCCCTTTACGCCGGGCATATGAAGTGCAACTGCAGCCCCTGCTCAGTGTGCCTGTGGAGCGGCAATTACCCTTGGCCCAGCGCCTGTGGCAGCAGGGCTGGCTGCGCAAGGCGGCACTTCTGTTGGTTATCGCCGTACTCTGGGAGGCGGTCGCCCGCTACCAGAGCAATGACTTGCTGCTGCCTGGCTTCTTGCAAACCGCCGCGGCCCTCTGGGACGGCCTGGTCAGTGGCGAGCTGCTGGCCAAGGTCGGGGTTTCGCTGGTAATCCTGATCAAAGGGTATGTGCTGGGTATCGTCCTTGCCTTCGGCCTGACCAGTCTGGCCGTTTCGACCCAATTGGGGCGTGACTTGCTGGGCACGCTGACCTCGATGTTCAACCCACTGCCGGCCATCGCGCTGTTGCCACTGGCCTTGCTGTGGTTCGGCCTGGGTGATAACAGCTTGATCTTCGTGCTGGTGCATTCTGTGCTCTGGGCGCTGGCGCTCAACACCTACGCTGGGTTCCTGGGCGTGTCCGAGACCCTGCGCATGGCCGGCCGCAACTATGGCCTCAAAGGGCTGCGGCTAGTGCTGTACATCCTGGTGCCGGCGGCGTTGCCATCGATCCTGTCGGGTTTGAAGATTGGCTGGGCATTTGCCTGGCGCACCCTGATCGCTGCTGAGCTGGTGTTCGGGGCCAGCAGTGGCAAAGGCGGGCTTGGCTGGTACATCTTTCAGAATCGCAACGAGCTGTATACCGACAAGGTGTTTGCCGGGTTGGCGGTGGTGATCCTGATTGGTCTGCTGGTAGAAGGACTGGTGTTCAATACCCTTGAGCGGCTGACCGTGCGGCGCTGGGGGATGCAGCGCTGACCTGTACCGGCCCGGACGCCGGCAAGCCAGCGCCCAGGGTCGGCGACAATCTTGCTTGCGGCGTTTGGCGTGCCCGAGCTGGCTTGACGGGGATAGGGGCAGTACAGGCTACATCTTCTGGTACTGCGCAGCCGCATTGCTCAGGGTTTTGCCAATCTCCTCACGCAACCCTATCGGCTGCTCCACCACCACCCCATCACCCTGGCTCAACAGCCACCAGCGCATCGGCCAGCCATCGCTGACCGTGGCTCGCAGCCGGTGCCCATGCTCAAGCGCCGTCAGCTGCATGTCGCTGCTCAGCGGCGCTTCGCGCAACTGCCGCGCCAATGCATCGCTGATCCACGCCACCAACTCCACGCCCTCCCCCTGGGCCGGTTGCAGTGCATCGCCGCGCAAGTGGGTCAGCAAGTCGAAATTACCGCGCAATTCGCCCACGGCACTGGCCGCCCAGTGCCAGCCGAACGGTATGCTCTTGTCATTGCGCTCCAGCGGAAAAATCAATGAAAGCTCATTCAGGTCGCGTTCAACGGTACGCTTGCTGACAGTGAAGCCCACATCGCGCAGGCGCCACACCAGCTCGGCGCTGGTAATGCCCGGGGAGCGACTGGGTAGCTGACGCAGCAGCGCCCATTGACGGCTGAGGGTGGCGCGAGTGGTGGCGAACGGCAAAAGATAACGTCCTTGTCTAGGCTTGCCGTCATAGCATGGCGGCAGGCGAGGGGCATGGCAATTGGCCACGCCCTGCTCAGATCAAGTAAGTCGCATTTGGTTGCCTGGTGCCGAATCGTTCGCGACAGGTTTTGACGTGACATCACGCAGAATCACGCCTCATCACAGCCGAAGGTTGGGGTTGTGCGTCGTTCAATGAGGATGAACATGTCTGCTGCCAGCAATATCCATTCGCTGCTTGCCCGCCTTTTGCCCGAACGGGTCATCGCCGCCCCAGCACCGGCCGGCAGGCGGCATCGGTTGTTCGCCGGGGTAGGCTTGCCCAGCCAGCGCTCGCTGCTGATCAACCGCCTGGATGAAGCCAGTGACCTGCAAGCGGTTTACGCCGACCTGCGCCACCAGGCGTTGCAAGGTAGCGTAGCGGCACTTAACGACCTGGGCTGGATCTGGCTCAACGGCAAGTATTGGCGCGCTGATACCGTGCTGGCCGGGCACCTGTTGCGCATGGCGGCGCTGCAGGGCCATGCTGCCGCGTGGTTCAACCTTGGCCAGCAGCATTACTTCGGCAAGGGCGTCGACCCCTCCTATACCCAGGCGGCGGATTGCTACCGGCAGGCCTTCGAGCGCGGCATGCTGCATGCCGCGGCGGCGTTGGGTGACCTGTATGAAGAAGAAGTGTGCGATGGCGAGCAGCAATGGCAGGTAGACCTGGTGCAGGCCTACCAGTGGTTCATGCGCGGGGCCGAGCGTGGCGAAGCGCGTTGCCGCTTCGAGGTGGGTTATCGCTTGATGCACGGGTTGTACGTGGAGCCCGACATCAAGGCCGCATTGTACTGGCTGGAACTGGCGGCAGCCGCAGGGGTGGTACAGGCGGCCGAAGAGCTGGCGGTGCATTTCAGCAGCCGTGACGGCGTGCGCTACCTGCAGTGGCGCGACCGGGCCTTGCAGATGGGCAGTACGCTCGCCCTGACCATGAAGCTGGAAGACCAGATACACCCCTGATTCCCCCGCTCGCACAGGCGGCCACAGGCTGCAGTATGTGTGCAATACCTGTGGGAGCCGGCTTGCCGGCGATAGGGCCAGCACAGGCAATCCACCTCCAGCATGCACAACCATTCATCAATACCCCTCGTCACCCGCTATTGACGACAGGGGGAGGTACGAGCGTATATTGATAGTTAGCAAACTATGAATATGCCTGGATACTGTTCATGTCCCTTGATCTCCTGCGCCTGCAGGTCAGCAGTGGCATGGTAGTTGCGGCTCGCCATTGGCGGCGCATCTGCCATTGCGCGTTGACCGGTTACGGCATCTCCGAGGCCTGCGCTGCGCCGCTGCTGATGATCGTGCGCCTCGGCGACGGTGTGCATCAGGTGGCGGTGGCCCAGGCAGCCGGCCTGGAAAGCCCGTCACTGGTACGCCTGCTCGACCAACTGTGCAAGGCTGGCCTGGTCTGCCGCAGTGAAGACCCCCTCGACCGTCGTGCCAAGGCCCTTAGCCTCACCGCTGAAGGCCGCCGTTTAGCCGAAGCCATCGAAGCCGAGCTGGTGCGTCTGCGTAAGGATGTGCTGCAAGGCATCGATCAGGCTGATCTGGAAGCTGCCTTGCGCGTGCTGCGCGCCTTTGAAGCTGCCGGCCTGGGCGGTGCAGGCGGGGTGGCATGAACGGCTTCTTCAGCTCGGTCCCCCCGGCGCGGGACTGGTTCTACGGTGTGCGCACCTTCGCGGCCTCGATGATCGCCCTGTACATTGCCCTGCTTATGCAGTTGCCGCGGCCCTACTGGGCCATGGCCACGGTGTACATCGTTTCCAGCCCATTCGTTGGCCCAACCAGCTCCAAGGCGCTGTACCGTGCCGTGGGCACCTTGCTCGGTGCAGGGGGGGCGGTCCTGCTGGTGCCACCGCTGGTCCAGTCGCCTTTGCTGCTGAGCATTGCCATTGCCCTGTGGACCGGCACCCTGCTGTTCCTTTCGCTGAACCTGCGCACGGCCAACAACTACATGCTGATGCTGGCCGGCTACACCTTGCCGATGATCGCACTGGCGGTTGTGGATAACCCCCTGGCGGTGTTTGACGTCGCGTCTTCCCGCGCCCAGGAAATCTGCCTGGGGATTGTCTGCGCAGCCGTCGTTGGCGCCATTTTCTGGCCTCGTCGGCTGGCCCCAGTGGTGGTCGGCGCCACCGGCAACTGGTTTACCGAGGCCCTTAACTACAGCGATACCTACCTGGCCCGCGCTGGCAGCACCGACAAGGTCGGCGGCATGCGCGGAGCGATGGTCACCACCTTCAACTCGCTGGAGCTGATGATCGGCCAGCTCGGCCACGAAGGGGCTGGCCCGCATACCCTGAAAAACGCCCGTGAACTGCGTGGGCGGATGATTCACCTGCTGCCGGTCATCGATGCGCTCGATGATGCGCTGGTTGCACTGGAGGGCCGCGCCCCGGCTCAGTTCGCCCAGTTGCAGCCTGTGCTCGCCAGCGCTCGCGAATGGCTGCAAGGAACTGCCGCCAGCGCTTCTGTCGCCCGCTGGGCTGCGCTGCACGAGCAGATCGAGCGCCTGCAGCCCGCTGCCGCCATGCTCGACCAGCGCGCCGAGCTGCTGTTATCCAACGCCCTGTACCGGCTGACCGAATGGGCCGACCTGTGGCAGGACTGCTGCACCTTGCAACATGCCCTGCGCACCGACGACGCCAAGCCCTGGCGGGCTGTGTACCGGCACTGGCGCCTGGGCCGCCTGACCCCGTTCTTCGACCGTGGCCTGATGCTGTACTCGGTGGCCACCACGGTGCTGGCGATCATCGTCGCTTGTGGCCTGTGGATTGGCCTGGGCTGGAACGACGGCGCCAGCGCGGTAATCCTCGCGGCCGTGTCGTGCAGTTTCTTCGCGGCCATGGACGACCCGGCACCGCAGATCTACCGGTTCTTCTTCTGGACCTTGCTGTCGGTGATCTTCTCCAGCCTGTACCTGTTCCTGGTGCTGCCCAACCTGCACGACTTCCCGATGCTGGTGCTGGCCTTTGCCGTGCCGTTCATCTGTGTCGGGACCCTGACCGTGCAACCGCGTTTTTACCTGGGTACGTTGCTGACCATCGTCAACACCTCGACCTTCATCAGCATCCAGGGCGCCTATGACGCTGACTTCTTCACCTTCCTGAATTCCAACCTGGCCGGGCCCGTCGGCCTGCTGTTCGCCTTCATCTGGACCCTGGTCATGCGCCCCTTTGGGGTAGAGCTGGCTGCCAAGCGCATGACCCGCTTCGCCTGGCGCGACATTGTCGAAATGACCGAGCCGGCGACCCTGGCCGAACATCGCAAGCTTGGCGTACAGATGCTAGACCGCCTGATGCAGCACCTGCCGCGCCTGTCGCAAACGGGCCAGGACAGCGGTGTAGCGCTGCGTGACCTGCGTGTTGGGTTGAACCTGCTCGACTTGCTGGCCTACCTGCCGCGCGCTGGTCAGCAGGCCCGTGAGCGGCTCAATACCGTGGTTGCCGAGGTGGGTGCGCACTACGCCGCCTGCCTGCACGCTGGCCAGCGCCTGCATGCGCCGGCTGCGCTGCTGCGCAACATGGAGCGGGCGCGGCTGGCGCTGAACCTGGATGAACTGTACGAGCGTGGCGATGCCCGCACCCACCTGCTGCATGCGCTGAGCGGCCTGCGCCTTGCCCTGCTGCCAGGTGTGGAGGTGATGCTCGAACCCGCCGAACAACTGCAACTGCCTGCCGGCCTCGACGGAGCGCCCCTGTGATTGGTGAACTGGATATCAGCGGGGTGTTCCTGCCCACGCTGTTGGTGATGATGCTTGGCACCTACCTGCTGTTCCTTGGGCTGCACGCGGTGCTGGTGCGCATGCATTTCTACCGCCTGGTCTGGCACCGGGCGTTGTTCAACGTTGCCCTGTATGCCGTGCTGCTTGGCGCGGTGGACCACTTTTGCCGAAACCTGATGCTGCCATGAAAAAACCTTTGCTGACCCTGGGCCGTGTGGTCCTGACCTTGCTGGTAGTGACGTTCGCCGCCGTGCTCGTATGGCAGATGGTCGTCTACTACATGTTTGCGCCCTGGACGCGCGACGGCCATATCCGCGCCGACGTGATCCAGATCGCCCCCGATGTGTCGGGCTTGATCCAGAAAGTCGAGGTGCACGACAACCAGACCGTCAAGCGCGGCGACGTGCTGTTCACCATCGACCAGGACCGCTTCACCCTGGCCCTGCGCCAGGCCAAGGCCACCCTCGGCGAGCGCCAGGAAACCCTGGCCCAGGCCTCCCGCGAAGCGCAGCGCAACCGCAAGCTGGGCAACCTGGTGGCGGCCGAGCAACTGGAGGAAAGCCAGTCCCGCGTGGCCCGCGCCCGCTCGGCCGTCAGCGAGGCACAGGTGGCAGTCGATACCGCCCAGCTCAACCTCGACCGCTCGGTGGTACGCAGCCCGGTGGACGGTTACCTGAACGACCGTGCGCCGCGTAACCACGAATTCGTCACCGCCGGCCGCCCTGTGCTGTCGGTGGTCGACAGTGCCTCGTACCACGTCGATGGCTACTTCGAAGAAACCAAGCTTGGCGGCATCCACCTCGGCGATGCCGTGGATATCCGCGTGATGGGCGACAACACCCGCCTGCGCGGCCATGTGCAGAGCTTTGCCGCCGGTATCGAAGACCGCGACCGCAGCAGCGGCGCCAACCTGCTGCCAAACGTCAACCCGGCGTTCAGCTGGGTGCGCCTGGCCCAGCGTATTCCGGTGCGCATCGCGTTTGACGAAGTGCCTGAGGACTTCCGCATGATCGCCGGGCGTACCGCCACGGTGTCGATCATCGAGGGCCAGCACCCATGAAACAGCTCATCCTGGCTGGCCTGTGCCTGTCGCTGGGGGCCTGCATGATGGTCGGCCCCGACTATGAGGTGCCGAAGGACGCGGCGGTGCAACGCAGCGACCTCAATGGCCCGCTGCGCCAGGATGCCGACAGCGTGGTTTCGGCGCCGGTGCCCGAGGACTGGTGGCAGTTGTATCAGGATCGACGGCTGAACGAGCTGGTGCGCCAGGCCCTGAGTGCCAATACCGAGCTGCGCGTAGCCGCGGCCAACATCGCCAAGGCCCGCGCCCAGGTCGAAGTGGCCGAGTCGCAAGGTGGCTTCAACGGCGGCGTAAAACTGGGTGCCCAGCGCTTGCAGGAGTCTGGCGAAGCGTTCCTGCAGCCTGAGAAGGTGCCGGTGGCCAACATTGGCGAGGCCATCATCAGCGCTTCGTATCAGTTCGACCTGTGGGGCACGTTCAAGCGTGGCACCGAGGCTGCAAAGGCCAATGCAGACGCGGTGCAGGCTGCTGCCGATACCGCCCGCATCACCTTGGTGGCCGACGTGGTCAAGGCGTATACCCAAGTGTGCTCGGCCAACGAGGAATACCACATCGCCCGCCAGTCGCTCGACTTGCAGGAGCAAAGCGTGAAGCTCAACCAGCGCTTGCGTGATGCAGGTCGTGGCGATGAAACCCAGGTCACCCGCTCACAGACCCAGTTCAAGTCCTTGCGCGCCGAACTGCCGCGCTTCAAGGCCGAGCGTGAAACCGGCCTGTACACCTTGGCTGCGTTATTGGCCAAACCGGTAGACCAGTTGCCCGCCGGCACCGCCGATTGTGCCGAGCTGCCGCACCTGAACCAGTTGGTGCCGGTGGGCGACGGTGCTGCGTTGCTCAAACGCCGGCCTGATGTGCGCCAGGCCGAACGCCAGCTGGCCGCAGCAACTGCCTCTATCGGGGTTGCTACCGGCGCGCTGTACCCGGACATCAGCATCGGTGCGCAGGTGGGCACGATTGGTATTCTGGAAAACCTTGGTGAGCCGTCGACCAACCGCTGGGGTTTCGGCCCGCAGATCAGCTGGAGCATCCCCACCAACGGCACACGCGCCCGCATTCGCATGGCTGAAGCCTCTACGCAAGCAGCCTTGGCGAATTTCGACGGCGTGGTACTGAACGCCATCCGCGAGACCCAGACTCGCCTCGCGCAGTACAGTGCCCTGCTGGACCGGCGTGATGCGCTGGCCGAGGCAGAGAAGTCGGCCAAGGATGCGGCTGATCAGACGCACCGGTACTACCAAGCCGGGCGTGAGTCGTTCCTGGCGGACTTGCAGGCGACCCGCACCTATACCGACATGCGCGCGCAACTGGCAGCGGCCGATAGCCAAGTGGCGCTGGGGCAAATCGGCGTGTTCCTCGCCCTCGGTGGTGGCTGGAAGGACACCGCAAAGCCTTGAGGACCAATCGCAGGCAAGCCAGCTCCCACAGGTTCTCCGCTGCCCTCGAGCACTTTAGTTTCCTGTGCGAGCTGGCTTGCCTGCGATGAGGCCCTGACAGGCCAGCCCCTGCTGCAAAGCTGATGAGTAGCTCTATGAGCTGGCTTGCCTGCGATGAGGCCCTGACAGGCCAGTCCCTGCTGCAAGGCTGATGAGTAACCCTGTGGGCTGGCTTGCCGGCGATGAGGCTCTGACAGGCCAGCCCCTGCTGCAAAGCTGATGAGTAGCTCTATGGGCTGGCTTGCCTGCGCTGAGGCCCTGACAGGCCAGCCCCAGCTGCAAGGCTGATGAGTAACCCTGTGGGAGCTGGCTTGCCGGCGATAGGGCCCCCGCAGGCAACATCCGGTCAGAGCCAGATCGCATCCCAATGCGAATAATCCCCAGCCCTCGCAACAAGACCCGCCCGCTTGGGGTTCATGACGATATATCGCGCCACATCCTGCACATCCTCCTCACGCCGCACGGCCCGGTCATGAAACCCCTTCTGCCAGAGCTGGCCGCTTCGCCCTCGATGCCTGTTGATCATCATCGTGCTACGGGACTTCACCCTGCGCATCAGCCGCTTCAGGCTGGCCGGCCCAAGCTCGACCAACCAGTGGAAATGGTCAGGCATCACCACCCAGGCAAGCGATCGGGCGCTACCTTCCTCTTCAGCCTGGCGGAACTCGGCCACCAGCAAGCGGGCTGAGCGAAAGTCATTGAAGATTGGGGCTCTTGCCAGGGTGGTGCTGGTAAGCAAATACAACCGACGGGTTTCCGAAAACCGACCAAGCCGTAGCTGCTTTGAATGGGGGCGATCCATGTTCCCTGCCTCTTGAATAGTGGCTCAACAGGCTAGTGGGTAAGGACCTACCCGCGGTGAATCATTTGGTACCCGGTGTTTCCTGTGGCATCGGTGCCGCCTTAATCGCCGGCAAGCCTGCCGCCAGGTACCGTGCCATCTCGCGTGATCTTATTTGTACCAAGATTTTTCATGAAATCCGCCCAGCACCCTTGAGTGAAGCAAAGTGGAAGTGAACAATGTTCTCTTTCGCATTCCCTTCGAGACTGGCCATGAAAACCCGTTCCCGTCCGCTTGCCTGGCTGCCGGCTTTATTGCTCGGCACGGTGCTGGCGCTGTGCAGCGCTGCGGCACAGGCTGAAGCCCCCGCCGAGGCTACCAAAGCCCTGCACCTGCTCGACTACATTGGTGCCGACTACCCGCCAACCGTGAATGACGGCAAGGTGGTCGACAACGGCGAATACGACGAGCAGCGCGAGTTCGGCGCGGTACTGGCCGAACTGGTCAAAGGCCTGCCTGCAAATACCGAGCACGCGGCACTGGAGCAGGGCGTGCAAGCGCTGCGCCAGGCCATCGACCAGCGTCTGGACGGCCCAGCGGTATCCAGGCAGGCCCGGCAACTGGGCGCACGCCTTGCGGTGGCTTATGAGGTGAGCCAAGCCCCGATAATCACCCCGGACCCGGCTCGTGGTGCTGCCCTGTACGCACAAAACTGTGCCATCTGCCACGGTGAAAGCGGCGCGGGCGATGGCCCGGCAGGCGTCGGCCTGGAGCCCGCGCCGGCCAACCTGCGCGACGTCGCGCGCCTTGACCAGTTGAGCCTGTTCGACCTCTACAACACCCTTGCCCTGGGCATCGACGGCACCGAGATGCCGTCCTTTGCCGACCAGCTGGACGACCGCCAGCGCTGGGACGTGGCGGCCTACATCGCCAGCTTCACCGCCAAGCCGGAAGCCGGCAAAGGCGACAAAAGCTGGAACATCGCCGACCTGGCCCGCCAGACCCCGGCCGAAATCGCCGCCAACGAAGGCACCGCGGCCGTGGAAGCATTCCGCGCCCAGCGTGCCCAGCCGCCGCAGGTCAAGCGTGGCCCTGCGCAATTGCTCGAATATACCGCCAGTACGCTCGACAAAAGCCTGGCCGCTTACCGCGCAGGCGACCGCGACCAGGCCTATGACCTGTCGGTTGCGGCCTATCTTGAGGGCTTCGAGCTGGTAGAAAGCTCGCTGGACAACATCGATACCCAGGCGCGCAAGGCCACTGAAAAGACACTGATGGCCTACCGCCAGTCCTTGCAGGATGGCCTGCCCGTGGGCCAAGTCGAGCAGCGCCTGGGCGAAGCCAAGGTCAAGCTTGAGCAAGCGGCAAAGCTGCTGGGTAGCGACGGCCTGAGCTGGTCGCTGAGTTATGTCTCGGGCCTGCTGATTTTGTTGCGTGAAGGCCTTGAGGCGATTCTGGTGCTGGCGGCGATCCTGGCGTTCCTGCGCAACACCGGCCAGCAGTCAGCGGTACGCAGCGTCAACATTGGCTGGGGCCTGGCGCTGGTCGCTGGCTTCGCTACCTGGGCGCTGGCGGCCTATGTGATCGATGTCGGCGGTGCCCAGCGTGAGTTGCTGGAGGGTTGCACGGCGCTGTTTGCGGCCGTGATGGTGCTGTGGCTTGGGGTATGGATGCACGACCGGCGCCACGCCGCTGCGTGGACGGACTACATCAAGAACAGCCTGGTCAGCGGTGGCGGGCGCTTTGGCTTCGCGGTGCTGGCGTTCTTCTCGGTGTACCGCGAGTTGTTCGAAGTGATCCTGTTCTATGAAACCTTGTGGCTGCAGGCGGGCCCTGCCGGGCACCAGGCGGTGCTGGCAGGCGGCGCCACGGCGCTGGTGCTGCTGGTGGGCCTTGCTTGGGTGATATTGCGCGGTTCGGCCAAGCTGCCCCTTACGCTGTTCTTCAGCATCAATGCGGCACTGCTGTGCACGTTGTCGGTGGTGTTCGCCGGGCATGGCGTGAAGGCGCTGCAAGAAGCCGGGGTGCTGGGCACGCGCCCGGTAGCGTTCTTTGAGTTCGATTGGCTGGGGATACATGCCGATGCCTACTCGCTGTCGGCGCAGGCGGTGGCGTTGCTGGCCATCGTGTTCCTGTACGGGCGCTCGCGTTTGGCTGAGAAGCGCAGGGCAATCGCCAACTGA